>NZ_JAUQTX010000059.1:0-28826 GCF_059803775.1 Azospirillum sp. UFLA03-27
GCGTATAATCGTCGGCAGCGTCAGATGTGTATAAGAGACAGGGACGGGCCTGCTCGCCGGAACCGGCGTGCAGGTGCTGACGGCGGGGCTGGCGCTGCTGCCCCTCGGGCTGCTGCTGGAGGACGCGGGGTCGATCCGGCTGACCGCCGGCTTCGCCGGGTCGCTGGTCTATCAGGCGCTGGTGGTGTCGATCGGCGGCTATCTGCTGTGGTTCCGCCTGCTGCAGCGGACGAGCGCCACGGAGGCCAGCGCTTATCACTTCCTGATGCCGCCGCTCGGCATGCTGTTCGGCTGGGCGCTGCTGGGTGAAACGGTGCAGCCTTGGGACCTGCTGGGCATTCTGCCGGTGGCGCTGGGCATCCGGTTGGTGACTCGGGGGTAAGGGTCGCATCCCGGCAAAAGGGATACGTCTTTCGCGGGGGATCAGGTTGCGCCCTGCGATTGTTACGTTTTCATGACGCCCCACTCTCCATCGTCCTGCTGTTGAGGCCCACACGCCGGGAGGCCCGCCATCACGACCGCCGCCATCTCGCCCACCCTGGTCCTGATCGACATCCTCGGCGCCGTGGCGCTGCTGCTGTGGGCGCTGCGGCTGGTGCGGACGGGCGTCTTCCGGTGGGGTGGGGCGGCGGTCCGCCGCTGGGTCGGCTACGGCACGCGCAATCGGCTGGCCGCCTTCCTGGCCGGCGTCGCCGCCACCATCGCGGTGCAGAGCAGCACGGCCACCGCGCTGATGACCGCCTCGATGGCCGGGCAGGGTTTCATGACCACCTCCATGGCGCTGGCGGTGATGCTGGGAGCCGATGTCGGGACGAGTCTCGTCGCCCGGCTGCTCGCCGTCGACCTGCACTGGCTGTCGCCCTGCCTGCTTCTGTTCGGCGGGGCGCTGCACGCGCTGGGCGGCGAGCATCGCGGGCGGCGGGCGCTGGCCCGCATTCTGGTCGGCATCGGGCTGATGCTGCTCGCCCTGAAGCTGCTCGGTGCGGCCACCCTGCCGGTCCGGGAATCGGCGCTGGTCCAGGCAATGCTGGAGGCGCTGGGCGGCGAGCCGCTGTTCGCCCTGATCGTCGCGGCGGCGCTGACCGCGGCGGTGCATTCCAGCCTCGCCACGGTGATGTTGGCGGGATCCCTGGCCAGCGCGTGGGTGATCGGGACCGAGACGGCGGTCGCGCTGGTCCTGGGCGCCAATCTCGGCGGCGCCGTGCCGGCGGTGCTGGCGACGTCGGCGGACGGCGCGGTGGCGCGGCGGGTGCCGCTGGGCAACCTGCTGGTCCGGGTGACCGGGGCGCTCCTCGCCCTGCCGCTGGTGCCGCCAGCGGCGTCCTTCCTGGCCGGCATGGCCCCGCTGACGGCGGTGGTCAGCGCGCATGTCGCATTCAACGCGGCGCTGGCCCTGCTCTTCCTCCCGCTGGTGACGCCGCTCGCCCGGCTGACCGAAAGGTTTCTGCCCGAGCCGGAGGACGCGGGAGAGGACGCGGCGACGCCCCGGCATCTCGACGAATCGGCGCTGGAAACGCCCACCGTCGCCATCGCGGGCGCCGTGCGCGAAACTCTGCGGTTGGGCGATCTGGTGGAGGACATGCTGCGCCGCAGCCTGACCGCCCTGCGCCAGAACGACGAACGCCCGATCGCCGAGGTCAGCCGCGCTGACGACCGGGTGGACCGGCTGCACACCGCGCTGAAGCTCTACCTCGCCAAGCTGGGGCGCCGTCACCTCGACGCCGAGGAGACTCGGCGGGTCGACGACCTGATGGCTTTTGCGATCAACCTGGAGCACATCGGCGACATCATCGACAAAAGCCTGATGGATCTGGCCGCCAAGCGCATCCGCCACCACCTGCATTTCGCGCCGGAGGATTTCCGGGAGGTGGAGGAACTGCACCGCCGCACGGTGGAGAACCTGCGCACGGCGCTCGGCATCCTGATCGGCGAGGATCGGCGGCTGGCCCGGCAGCTCATCGCCGGCAAGGACGCGGTGCGGGCGCTGGAGCGCACCGCCACCGCCCGCCACCTCGACCGCGTGCGCCGCGGCGACGCCGCCAGCATCGAGACCAGCGCCCTGGTGCTGGACATCCTGCGCGACCTGAAGCGCATCAACGCCCACGTCGCCGCGGTCGCCCTGCCGATCCTTGATCAGGTGGGCGAACTCCGCGAAAGCCGCCTGAAGGTCGTCGGGCTGCCCCGGTTGGAAAGCCGCGACGTCTAAGGAGAGGCCGCGGGTTTACCGCGGCATCTCCCCGGTCAGGGTCGCGCTCAGCCCCTGCAGCAGGCCGAACCGGCAGCCTTCGCCGAAGGTGGCGCGCAGCCGGGCCGGGTCGCCGATGGACACGCGGATATCGCCCGCCCGCGCCGGTTGGTGCAGGCGGCGCACCCGGCTGGCGCACAGCTCCTGCAACACCTCAAGCAGCATCAGGAGCGAGGTCGGGCGGCCGGTGCACAGGTTGAAGACCTCCGCCCCCTGGGATTGGCGCTCCATCGCCTTGACGAGGAAGCGCACGACGTCGCCGACGAACACGAAGTCGCGCACCTGCTCGCCATCACCGAAGATCGTCACGTCCTCGCCCTGCGCCACCCGGCGGGCGAAGATCGAGATCACACCGGAATAGGGCGAGGACGGGTCCTGCCGCGGTCCGTAGACGTTGAAGAAGCGGAAGCCCGTCGTCGGCACCCCGTGGATGGCCCAGGCGACGTTGGCGTGCAGCTCGCAGCCCAGCTTGTCCACGCCGTAGGCGGACAGCGGGCGCGTTGTGGCGTCCTCGCGCAGCGGGGTGGCCGTGTTGTCGCCATAGACCGCGGCGGAGGAGGCGTAGACCACCGGCACCGGGTTGCCGTTGCGGGCGCTGCGCGCCGCTTCGAAGACGGTGACGGTGCCCGACAGGTTGGTGCGGTGGGTTTCCGCCCACAATTCGCGTGAGCGCTGGACGGAGGCGACCGCGGCCAGATGGAACACGCCGTCCACCCCCTGGATCGCTTGGTGGACCGCATCCGGATCGGCGATGTCGCCGACCATCAGCTTCGCCAGCAGCGGCTTGTTCTCCAGCCGGCCGGTGCTCATGTCGTCCAGGATGGTGACCCGGTGCCCATCGCCGATCAATCGGTCGGCCAGATGCGATCCGATGAAGCCGCAGCCGCCGGTCACGAGAAAATGGGCCATGCGCCGTCCTTTCCACCTTCGCAATGCATGGTGCCATAGTGGCGAGGCGGGGCGGGACGGACCAGCCCATCTTAGGGGTAGCGAAGGGCGCAAGGGGTGCGCCGTTCCTGGCCGTTCGTGGTGGCGCATCCCGAATCGGCGCCGTTTCAGAGGCCTTTTCCGGCACCCCCGCGGCGGGCAGGCGGAACCGAGGGTTCAACAGCCTTATCCACCATCTTATGCACTTTTTTGTGGATAACTTTGGTCAAGGGGACCGATGGCCGCCGGGGGGCGGAAGGAATGCCGCCGTGTGTCCGGAGCAACAGCGGAGACATGGACCGGCTGTCACCCGGTCCCTTTCAGCCGGCTTCCGACTCGCCCGCCGTGGACAGCAGGCGGGCCACGGCCTTGCGCAGCTCCTCGTTCAGGAAGGGCTTGTAGAGCACGGCGTCCGCCGCGAACATCTCGGCCATCTTCAGGGCGTAACCGGCGGGCAGGTTCGGCGCCCCTCCGGACATGGCGAGCACCTTGCCGCCGGGGTTGCGGGTGCGCGCGGCCTTGATGACCTCCACCCCGTCGGCCTCGGGCATCAGCACATCGGTGACGATCAGGTCGAAGACCGCGCCGCCGTCCAGCAGACCGATGGCGACGCGTCCGTTTTCCGCCTCGACGACCTCGTGGCCGGCCTGTTCGATCACTTCGGTGACCGCCAGCCGCACGGCGGCCGAATCCTCAACGACCAGCACCTTCGCCATGAACCAGCATCCCATGTGTCGTTTGGCCCGGTCCGCCGGTCGGGGCGGTGGGCAGGTCGATGATGAAGGACGTCCCGCGTCCGGGGGCGCTCTCCACCAGAATGTCGCCACCCCCGTTCCGTACGATACCATATACCACCGAAAGCCCAAGCCCAGTCCCGGTGCCGACCGGCTTGGTCGTGAAGAAGGGGTCGAACACGCGCTGGCGCGTCGCCTCGTCCATACCCGTGCCGGTGTCGGCGACGGTCAGCCGCACATAGTCGCCCTCGCCGAGCTGGCGGCGGGATGCGTCCCGTTCCCTCAGGCTCAGGGAACGGGCGCCGATGATCAGGGTGCCGCCCTGCGGCATGGCATCGCGGGCGTTCTGGATCAGGTTGAGGAGGACCTGGGTCAGCTCGGTCGCCGTGATCGTCACCGCGTCCAGGCCGGGTTCCAGCCGCGTGCGGGTCTCGATGGATGCCGGCATCGAGGGGGCGGCGAGTTCCAGGGCGGAATGCACGGCCTCCTCCAGGTTGCCCGGCGGCGATTCGGCCACCTCGACACGGGCGAACTGAAGGACGTCGCGCATGATCGTGCGGGCTTTCACCCCGCTGTCGTGGATGGCGTTCAGATAGGTGTGGAGCTTGCGATCCTCTCCGGCGCGGCCGCGCGCCAGATCGGACAGGCTGATGACCGGTTGCAGCAGGTTGTTGATCTCGTGGGCGAGGCCGCCGACGAGGCTGCCGAGCGCCGCCATGGTCTGCTTCTGCCGCGCCGCTTCCGCCGACTGGCGCCGCGCGCTGATGTCGCTGGTGGTGCCGCGGTAGCCGAGGAAGGCGCCGTTGCCATCATAGCGCGGCGTGCCGCTGACCATCACCCAGCGCGCGCTCCCCCCCGGCGAGGCCAGCGGGAAGGACAGGCGGCGGAAGGGCTCCCGCCGGTGCAGGGCCTCCGTCAGGGCGGGAAAATCCTCCTCGGGACGATTGCGGTCCAGAAGATCGGCGTGGGTAAAGCCCAGAAGCTCCGACCCGCCCCGCCCGGTGGATTCCTGGGCGCGCGGCGACAGGGCGGTGAAGCGCCCGCGCTCGTCGGTTTCCCAGAACCAGTCGTTGGAGCATTCCAGAAGCGCCCGCCAGCGCGCTTCGCTCTCGCGCAGCTCGGCGGTGCGGGTGGCGATCAGCGATTCGAGTCCGCTCAGATGATCGCGCAGGGCCTCCTCGCTGCGGCGCATCCGGTAGAAGGCGAGATCGTAGGGATTCTGCAGGGCAGTGACGATGATCGCCCGGTACAGCAGGTAGAAGGACAGGATCTTGATGAAATGCCCCAGCGCGTTCATCGCCCCGTGGGGATCGGTGTAGAGCGTGAAGATCAGCTCCTGCGGGGCCAGCAGGGCGATGCCGGCGAAGGTCAGGCCGAACACCCTGGGCTCGAACTGCCGGCGCTTGCGGCACAGCAGCAGGCAGGCGACGACCGCCGCGGCGCTGAACGCGTATTCGGCGCCCACCTTGAAGGGGGTCAGCCCGACGTCCGGAAGGAAGCTGTCCGGCATGATGTCGAAGGTGAAGATCGACAGCAGGGTGCAGGCCACGACCGCGGCCTGGATCAACAGCACGTCGCCCGTGCGCAGCCGCGTCTCCGTCAGCAGCGGCGCGGCCAGGAAGACCGCGGCCTGAAGGCCGCGGGCGGCGATCCAGAGTTGGGTGGATTGGTTGGCGCCGGCCTCGCCGATGACGTTCATGCCGGGAAAGGCGATGGCGTGCAGCAGGTCCAGCAGCGCGATGCCCGGCATGGACAGGCCGACGAAGGCGAGGAAGGGCGATTGGTTCGTGTCCCGCGTGTTCCAGGCGATCGTGAAGATCGTCATGGCGACGGCGACGGCGAACAACTCTGCACAGAGATGGAACAGCAGGTAGTTGTGGCGCATCACCGTGCCCAGAACCGCCATCAGGATCAGCAGGGCGGTCAGGCCGGACAGGAAAGAACGGTCCCGGAGCCAGCGGGTGAACGTCGGTCTGATGGCGGACGGCTGGGTCCCGCTCATGAACGGTCGGCTCCGCGGTGGACGGGAGGGGCGGCCCACGGATGGCCCGGTCAGCCGACCATGGCTATGCCGCTGGACCGATCAACACACCAAATCCCGTCGCGGTGCAAGCCGGACGTTGCGTCGTTCAATCGGACGCGGCGATTCCTCACAGGCGCGTTGTTGAAACCGTCCCGTTGTCGGCACGCGCGGGGTTCAGCGGGATGCCGCCAGGGAATCAGCCTTCCTTGGCCGGCTGGGCCGGAGGCAGGTCGAAGGGGGTGCTGACGAAGGGATCGCCGCGGCCATGGCCGGCGCGGTCGTGACCTTTCTCGGTCGCCGCCTTGCGGTAGTAGCCGACGATGAACACACGGACCGCGTTGGCCAGCGAAACGGCAACCCCGCGCGACCGTTTGGACTGCGAATCAAGGCGGTCCTTGAGATCGCTGCACAACTCATCCACGGTCAGGTCTTCCCGGTGGCAGATGTCGTCCAACGCTTCCCAGTAGGAGGGCTCCAGGCGAAGCTGCGTCGGATGTCCGAACAGCTTGACGGTGCGCGCCACCAGCGGGATGGCGCTCAGCGGCGATGGTGCGTTGGACGCCCGTGAATCCTGACCCGACATAGCCCTGTATTCCTTGAATGTCAGCCGTGTTTTAAGTCACGCAGCCAATATAGCGCGATTGAAAAAATTTGCGACGATAAAACTCCCCAGACGTGCAGGGTGGCCTTACGGCACGTCACCCGACTCTCCCGCCATATCCTTCAGCATGTACAGATTGGTGACGACAATAAAACCTTTGTTATAGGTAATAGCGCCTGAGTTGCGCAATGCACGCAGGCTTTTGTTCACCATCTCGCGGGTAACACCCAACATTGCCGCCAGGGCTTCTTGTGACACGGGCTGGTTGATCCGCAAGCCCGCGGGGGTCTTCTGCCCATAGGTGTCGCCGAGCAACAGGATACGCCGGGCCAGCCGGCGCGGCACGTCGTGGAACACCGCATCCTCGATGTTCTCCGATACCCAGCGCAGCCGTTCGCACAGCACGCCCATCATCCGGATGCACAGGGAAGGATGCCGTTCCAGGAAGGAGATGAATTCCGGACGGTCGATGCGGAACAGTTCCGCCGGGCGGAGCGCGGTGGCCCCGGCGGTGCGGTCCTTGCCGTCGATCAAGGCGATTTCCCCCAGCACGTCACCGGGGTTCAGGATGTTGAGCAGCATCGTCTTGCCGTCCTCGGACGAGGTCGAGACGGCGATCTGCCCGTTCATGATGGCGTACAGGCAATCGCCGGGATCGCCCTTGCTGAACACGGTCTGGTTTTCGCTGAACCGCGACACCCGGCCCAGCGCGACCAGTTCCTGCATCCGGACGTCGTCGAGAACGCCCAACATTCGGTTGCGCCGCAGGATGCCGGCGACGTCCTTCAGTAAGGCCATGGCGTTCGCGGTCCCGGTTGAGTGCCGTCGAACCGTTGATGGCACCCGGCGGACGATCAGTCCAGCGGATTCCCCGTCTGGCAACGCCCGCCGTCCCGCAGGGCGCGGTCCCACAGGACGGTGTGCTCGAAATGGAAACGCGCCTCCGGCGCACGTGCGCCGCCCGCGGCCCAGCGGCGCATGGTCTGGAGCAGGTCCAGCGCATCCTCCCGCTTCTGGTCGCACCGTCCGGTGGGCAGCCAGTTGCGGAGATCGGCGAGTTCCTCCTCCGGCACCTCGGCGGCGGCGAGGCGGAACACCCGGCCAAAACCGCGCTCGCGATAGGGCAGGGCCTTGGCGATGGCCTCCAGCCGCCGCGCCGTGGCCGTGGGGACGACGCCCTCCTGCGCGGCGTCGGCCAGGGTGCGGCGGATGTTCACCATGGCCTCGGACAGGCTGGGATAGCCGAGTTCCGCCGGGCCGTGGATCACCGCCACCTCATCGTCGTCCTCCAGCCGCCCGTCGCGGAAGGCTTCGAAGACGGCGCCGACACCGATCATGCCGAAGGGATGCAGTTCCGCGGCGCGCAGGGCGCCCATGCTGGATGCCCCGAACACCGCGATCCCCTGGTGGATGGCGTGCAGGATCTCCTTGTGCCAGACGGAGGGGATGTTTCCGAAATAGCCGTCCACGATGCCGATCGCCCGCGGCTTGCGCTCGCACAGCCGGATGACGTCGCCCTGGGCGACCGGCGGCAGATAGGTGGCGTCCAGGTACCGCGCCGCGTCGGCGCGGGGCAGGGTGGGGCCGAGGAAGACGTAAAGGCCGTCCGGCGTCTGCATGGGAGTCTCCGCCTTCGCTCTCTTAATCTTAAGGCCGGCATCAGAGGCCGGTATCAGAGGCCGGCGACGGCCCGCGCCCGCGCGCCCATCGCGTAGTCCGGGGAGGAATCCAGCCCCTCCAGGCCGGGAATGACCAGACGGACCACGGCAATGCCGAACTCCGGCTTGGTCAGGTCCACCGCCACGGCCTCCTCGATGCCGGCGTCGCGCAGCCGGTCGAGCTGGCTTGCCAAGTCCTCCTCGATGGTGTGCCCGGCGAGGCTGGGGATGGCGGCAAAGTCGCGGCGCCCGGCCCCCTCGGTGATCAGCGCCGTCCAGCGCGCGTGCTGCGCCGGGTCGAGGTGGCGTTCGTACTCGGAGCGGGGCATGTCGTCGCGCGCCCCGGCGATGAAGGTCAGCCGGCTCTGCGCCGCCTCGGTCAGCGCGCGGGACAGCGCAACTTCCGGCGCGGCGTGGCAGCCCATGCCCATGGCCGGGCGGATGCTGTGCTGCGGTGCGTCCTCCCGCGTCGCGATGCGGCAGAGGAAGGCCGGCAGGCCGATGTCGCTGGTGATGTCCCACAGGCCGACCGCGACCCCCGCGTCGTCGAAGCGGTCGAGCAGGGAGCGGCAGACCGGGTCGGCGACGCTGGCCGGATCGATGCGGGTGGCGGCCTGGGCCTCCGGAGAGGCCAGGCGCCACAGTGTGGCGGCGTCGCGCTCGACCAGCTCGGTCATGGCGTGCGCTGTCGCCTCGGCGAGGCTGTTGCCCGAGGCCAGACCATTCGACCCGGCCAGGAAGCAGCCCGAGCCCGGCGGCATCGGCAGCGTGAAGTTCAGATGCACCGTCTCGAACGGCACCCACGTCCGCCCGCCGCCCAGCAGGTCGTCGCCCTCGATCCACAGCATCGGGGTGTGTGGGGTGAAGGCGCTGGTCGACAGCCGCGGCAGGCGGGTCACGTCCACCACCCGGTGGGTCCAGCGCAACTCGTCGTAGCTGGCGTATTTCAGCGGCAGGGTGATGCGTTCGGCGTGGTAGCTCTCGATCGACTCCATGACGCCCGACGCCTTGGCGGCGTCCAGCGTCACGCCCTTGCCCTGGGCGACGGAGATCGAGCGCGCGTTCGGCCGGGTCACCATCACGACTGGGATGCCGACATGGTCCAGCCCCGTGACGTTCGCCACCCGCGTGATGCCCATGACGGGCAGGAAGGGGGCGACGCGGGCCAGCGTCTGGTCCGGCGTGGCGATCCGGTGGGTTCCGGTGGTGTGAACCTTCAGCGGCTGGTCGGACATGGCCGGATCCCGCGCGATGCCGCGGACGAAATCAAGGGGCATGGGAGAGGGTCTCCGCCGTGGAATGCCCGTGGCGAGCCGGATGGGAACCGGCGAAGGACGAGGGAGCGGGCGGGGACCGTGGCAGGCCGGCCAGGGAAACACCGGTCGCCACGGCCCGGAGAGCAGGCCCGGGCGGGGGGCCTTGGCAGGGTCGCCCCGCCGATCAGAGGCCTGGAGTGATCGCGTGGCGGGCGGCCTCGTGGTCGTCGCTGTTGAAGGCGCGGCGGTCGCCGATGCGGGCGGCGGCGGTCAGGGCGGCGATCTGCTCGACAACCTCGGTCACGCCCTGGGCGGTCACGGCGAAGAGACGGCCGTCGGCACCACGGATGAGGGCGGACTGGTCGATGATGGCGGTCATGGGAACAGCTCCTGGGCGTGGGTTTCGAGGAACCGCGAATACTGCGGTATGTCGAAACCTTGGCCGCTGTGAGCCGTCCGGACTGTGAAGAACTTCACATGCCGGACACCCCCGCTCCGGGTAAAAATCGCCTACACGCGCACACACGCATGTTTAGTCCCGGAAAAATTCCGGCGACCTGGAAAATATTCGCCAAGCCGAGAACCGGCCAGCCGAGACAGGAGCGTACCGATGAAGTTGGACCGCCGCATTCCCCGCAGCCTCGACGAGATGGCCGACCTCAGCTCGCTCGCGGCTCCGCCCGCCGTGGTGACGCGCTCGCTGACGATCGGAGGGCGCCGCGCCAGCCTGCGGCTGGAGGCGACGATCTGGGACGGGCTGAAGGACATCGCCAAGTCCCAAGGCAAGTCGCTTGAGGCGCTGTGCGCCGACATCCACGACAGCCGGACGGAGGGCATCCCCTTCGCCACCAGCGTCCGGGTCTATGTGCTGAACCATTTCCGCAGCACCGCCGCGGGCAGCACCACGCTGGTGGCCTGACGCTCCTACGCCCGTTCAGGTCACCGGGCCGGACGCGGCGAGGCAGCGGCGGAAGGTCCGGCAGCGGTCGGACAGCGGCATCATGGACAACTGGCGGCTCATCGTCTCGGCAGCCGCCAGATGCTCCACGGCCTCGCGATGCTGGCCGGTGGCGGTGAAGGCCTGGGCCAGGGCGAAGTGCGACCAGCCCTGCTCGGACAGTTGCCCGGCGTCCGTCGCGATGCTCAGCGCCTTGGCGGCGCAACCGATCGCAGTGTCGTGCTGCGCCGTCTCCAGGGCCAGATCGGACATCCAGTTCAGAATCCGCGGCCTGGGCAGCGAGTGATTCAAGATGTGCGCCTGTTCCAGGCTGGCGTTCAGCAGGCGCGCCCCCTCAGCAGCGCCACCGGTGCGGGCGATGGCGTAGCCCAGCGCGCCCAGCGTGATCGGTTGGAAGATGTGCAGGCGCGTCGCCTCGGTGATCGTCACGGCGTCCTTCAGCAGCGGCAACGCCTCGGCGAAGCGCTCGCCGATGATGTGGACCAGCGCCAGATGGACCTTCACCGACGACACGGAGAAGGCGTGACCGACCTCCTCCGCGATGTCGAGCGCGTGGAGCATCACCCGGACGGCCTCGTCGTCGCGCCCCAGCTCGGCGAGGCAGCGGCCCTGATAGGCGGCGGTGATGGCGACCGCCACCGCGGTCAGGCCGAACCGCGCGCGCGGGGCATTGGCCAGCGCCAGGCTGCGCGCCTGCTCCAGCTTCTCCTGCGCTTCCGGAAAATGCCCCTTGTCCACCAGCATGCCGCCCAGCCGCATCAGCCCCTGGATGCGCAGTTCCATCGTCCCCTGGTTGCCCAGATGGTCGAGGGCGCTGCGGCTGAGCGCGATGGCCCCGTCCAGCACGCCGTAGACCCACTGGAAGGACGCCTTGAGCGACGTCGCGCGGGCGTAGCGGATGCGGTCGCCGATGCCCAGCGCCATGTCCCGCGCCTCCTCCAGCGGGTCGCCGGCCAACTGGCGCCCCTGGGGCAGCAGGACGAGGGGAATGCCGACCCACAGGTCGATCCGCCGCTGGGTGTTGCGGCGGGTGTCCGGCAGATGGTCCAGTGCCTTCAGAGCCTGTTCGTAGAAGCGCCCGGCGTCGAAATGCTTGCAGCGCATTTCCGCCCGGCGCCCGGCCCGTCGGCCGTAGGCGCAGGCGAGCGGCCAGTCCTCGGCGTAGAAAGCGTGATGGGCGATCAGCTCCGCCCGGTTCGGCAGGTTGCGGTCGGACCGCCGCCGCAGGGCGTGCAGAACGCGCCCGTGCAGCGGCTGGCGCTCCCGCTTGGTCAAGGTGGCGTAGGCGACCTCCTGGACCAGCGCGTGGCGGAAGGTCAGCTCCAGGTTGGGCAGCAGGCGGGTGCGCGCGAAGAAGCCGCTTTGCTCCAGCCGGGCCAGAGCCGAGGGCAGTTCGGTGGCGGGGATCGGAGACACCGCGCGCAGCAGGCCCAGATCGACCGATGTGCCGATCACCGCCGCATGCATCAGCACCCGCCGCGGGCCGGGCTCCAGCGCGTCGATCCGCGAGGCGAGCAGGCCGTGCACCGTGGCCGGCAGGGACATCCGGGCGTCGGCCTTGCCCAGGCTGTAGCGGCCCGGACTGCCGACGATGGCCCCGGTCGTCTCCAGCGTGCGCAGCGACTCCTCCAGATAGAGCGGCACGCCCTGGCTCTGCGCCGCGACGCGCGCCTTCAGGTCGGCCAGCGAGGGGCTGTGGCCCAGCCAGTGGTCGAGGAACTCGTCGGCCTGCAAGGGCTCCAGCGGTTCAAGCGCGAGGGCATGGACGGAGTCGGGCGCGGTCCAGCCGCCCGGCGAATCCGGACGCGAGGTGGCCAGGACGAAGACGCGGGCGTCCTCCACCCCTTCGGCGAGGGCGTCCAGCAGGCGGTTGGTCAGCCCGCGCGTCCAGTGCGCGTCCTCGACGAGGATCAGCAGCGGGCGCTCCACCGACAGCTCGCGGATCGCCGCGACCAGCCCCTCGATGCTGAAATCGGCCTTCTGGGCCGGGTCGAGCCCCTGCCACAGCGGATGGACGGAGGGCTGGCCGAGCAGTTCCCGCATCGCTTCGCCGGCCAGTTCGCCGCCGTTGCGCGCCGCGGCGGCGGTCAGCCGGGCCACCGTCGGACCATTCAGTGTCGGGTCGTCCCGTGTGGGGCCATCCAGTGTGGAGCCGTCCATCGCCGGACCGTCCGCCGCTCCGCAGACCGCCAGGGCGAGGCAGCGGGCCGCCGCCTCCAGATCGTCGGGGTCGCCCAGGCGGCGGATCGGGAATTGCGGCCAGATGGCGATGGTGAAGGCCGCGGCCTCCGGGCTGCGCATCAGCTCGCCGGTCAGCCGGGATTTGCCGATGCCGGCCTCTCCGATCAGGATGGCGCAGGCGCCGCGGCCCCGCTCGGCCCGCCGCAGCGCGCCGGTCAGCATGGCCAGTTCCGGTTGGCGCCCCACGAACAGGGTGCCTTCGGCTGACAGCAGATCCATCGCCGTGCGCCGCATCGCCCGCGCCGCTTCCAGGGCGAAGGCGGTCACCGGCTCCGCCGTGGCGGACAGGCGCAGCGTTCCCGCCGGACGGACGCTCAGGCCCTTGGGCACGAGGTCCAACGTCTCGCGGCTCAGCAGCACGCTGTTGGGGTGCGCCCGCTGCTGAAGCTTGGCGGCGACATGCACCGTCTCGCCCACGGTGCGGTAATCGGTCCATACCCCGGTCTCGATGATCTGGGCCACCACCTCGCCGGAGCTGATGCCGACCCGCATCTTGAACTCGTCCGAATCGATGGCCGAGCGGGCGATGTCCTGCGCGGCGAGGCAGGCGCGCAACGCGTGATCCTCCTGCGCGGAGGGCGCGCCGAACACCGCCATGATGCCGTCGCCCAGCACCTGGGCCACCGTGCCGCCGTAGCGCTCCACCGAGTCGGTGAGGACTTGCAGAATGGTGAGAAGGGTCTGGTCGGCCTCCTCCGGGTCGCGGCCCGACACCATGCTGGAGGATTCGACGATGTCGGCGAACAGAACGGTGACGACCTTGCGTTCCGCGCTGTTGCGCCGGGCCGCTCCGCCATCCGCCGAATCCGGAGGGCGCGTGGCGTCGGGTGCGGGCATGGGCCGGCAGGACGCCTTCCGAGGCGCCGCCGTGGGCATCGGTTGCGATTCGCCCAGGTCCATATCCGTTCCGGCCATCGAAGCCCCCCTGCGGAGCGTCATCGGCATGTTAGAGGAAACAATTTCGAATGCGCAGACATTCAAAACAACGGTTGGGTAATTCCGTTCTGAACGAGGCAGCGTAACATATGTTGGTATGTTTTATCGCGCAATCCGCAAGCGGCGGCCCCTGCCCGCCTGCATTCCTGCCGTGCCGCGGCTCCTTCGACGCACGGATTGGTGTCGCGTGAAAAAATAGGCTTGCCTTGGCCGCGGCCGGGGCGTATACGGGCGCTCCTCCGCTGGAGCGGCGCGGGCGTAGCTCAGGGGTAGAGCACAACCTTGCCAAGGTTGGGGTCGAGGGTTCGAATCCCTTCGCCCGCTCCATTTTCAGCGCGGATGGTACGAAAAAGGGCGGCCTTGGGCCGCCCTTTTCGCGTTTTGCGCCGTGTCGCTGCGCTGGGGCGCCGGGGCGGAAGCCGGTGGCGGGCCTTTCGGCCCGCCGGCCCCGCTAAAGCGGATTGCAATCCGCTTTGGACCGCGACGGCGGTCCCGGTCGCACATGCGACCGGAGCCCGCCTCTCGCGGGAACAGAGTTCCCGCTGGCGGCAGGCGGATGCCATCGGCATCCGCTGAGAGCCGGCGAATGAGGCGATATGAGTCTAAAGCGAACGGAAGTCGCTTTAGGTCTGTCACCACAGCGCCAGCGACAGCTCGTAGAAGAGCGCGCCGACGACGGCCGTCGCCGGCAGGGTGATGACCCAGGCCATGACGATGCCCTGCGCCAGACCCCAGCGCACCGCGCTGGTGCGGCGGGCGGCGCCGACGCCGATGATCGCCCCGGTGATGGTGTGGGTCGTGCTGACCGGCACGCCGAGCCACGTCGCGACGAACAGCGTGATGGCCCCGCCGGTCTCCGCGCAGGAGCCCTGGACCGGCTTCAGATCGGTCAGCTTGGACCCCATGGTCTTGACGATGCGCCAGCCGCCGAACAGCGTGCCCAGCCCCATCGCGGCCTGACAGGTGATGACCACCCAGAAGGGCACGTGGAAGGTTTCCCCCAACAGGCCCTGGGAATAGAGCAGGACGGCGATGATGCCCATGGTCTTCTGCGCGTCGTTGCCGCCGTGTCCCAGGCTGTAGAGCGCGGCGGAGCCGATCTGGATGTGGCGGAACAGCCGGTCGACCGCGAAGGGCGTGCTGCGCCGGAAGATCCAGGACACCGCCACGATCATCACGCTGGCCAGCAGGAAGCCGACCACCGGCGAGACGACGATGGCCGCGGCGGTCTTCGCCAGACCGGACACCACCACGGCGTCCAGCCCGGCCTTCGCCACGCCGGCCCCGACGAGGCCGCCGATCAGCGCGTGGGAGGAGCTGGACGGGATGCCCAGCCACCAGGTGAAGACGTTCCAGACGATGGCGCCCATCAGCGCGCCGAAGATGACGTGCGGGTCCACCACCCCCGCCCCGACGATGCCGGTGCCGATGGTGGTCGCCACATGCAGCCCGAAGAACAGGAAGGCGATGAAGTTGAAGAAGGCGGCCATGGCGACGGCGGTCCGCGGCGACAGCACGCGGGTGGAGACGACCGTTGCGATGGAGTTGGCCGCGTCGTGCAGCCCGTTGAGGAAATCGAAGAGGAGGGCGACGCCGATCAGCCCGATGAGGATGGGCAGGGCGAGGGTAGCGGCTTCCATGGGATCAGACCTGTTCGACGATGATGCCGTCGATGGTGTCGGCCACGTCCTCGCACGCATCGAGCACGCGTTCCAGCAGCTCGATGATCTCGCGTTGAAGGGCGTGGCGATGGGTGATGGGGGCGTCGAGCCCGCCGCTCTCGTCGCGCAGCCGGTGCTTGGCTTCGCGCAGGAGCCGGTCGCCTTCGCTCTCGATCCGCGAGACCTCGGCGGTCATCGCGTGGAGTTGCTCGACGTGTTTGGGGATGTCGCGGAGCAGGGGGATGCCCGCGCTCAGCCGGGCGGTGCAGCGCACGATGGCGTCGGCCTGGGCGTGCATTTCCGGCGTGTAATCGGTGAAGCCCGCCTCCACGAGGTGACGCGCGGTCTCCTCGATGAGGTTGAGAACGTCGTCCATCCGCTTGCCGAGTTCCTGGATGTCCGAACGGTCGAAGGGCACGATGAAGGTGCGGTGGACGGCGAGCTGGATCTCCTTCTCGATGGCGTCGGCCTCGCTCTCGACCCGGCGGATGGTCTGGAACCGCTCCTCCAGGTCCTGGCCGCTGGCCATCATCGCCCGCAGCGCCTCGGCGCCCGTGGCGACGGTCCGGGCATGCTCGGCGAACAGGTCGAAAAACCGTTCTTCGCGCGGCATCAGGGCCCGGAACAAATTCAGCATGCGTGGTTCTCCAACTTACGCCGGCCTGCAGTGCTGGGGACCCGCACGGACGCGCGCGAGCCTCAGCGTCGCGGCTGGTGTAACATCCCCGGCGCCCGTGGGGAGTCACAAAAGTGTCATGCCGGGCCGGCTTGCGGCGAGATTTCACGGGGGTGGCCGGCGGAAAGACCGGTGATTTGCCGCGGCGGGCCGCTTATCCTGCCGCCGACGGATCGGCAACGGGGTGGCGCGTGGCAGGGGAAACACGGAACGGCTCGGAAACTCAGATCGGCCTGACGGCGGCCATCGTTTCGGTGGGCGTGTCCCCGGCGAATGGTGCCGAGCCGCGCGTGGTGACCGTGCGCAGCGGCTTCGAGATCCCCGAATCGCACCGCCGCGGCGACGAGCCGCCGCCCCACCGCGACGCGCTGCCGGGCGCCCCCTTCGATCCCGAGCGCTTCCGCACCCTTCAGGACGGCCTGCGCGCGGTCGCGGAGGGCGCGGCCGGGCTGACCCTGCGCTATGTGGAACAGCTCTACAGCTTCGGCGACCGCTACCGCGACCCGCACGAGCTGTTCGGCGGCCCGCGCTCGCTGGTGGTCGGCTATCTGGCCTTGCTGCGCGAGGCGCCGCTGCGCATCGACGGTGCGGAGTGGCGCGGCCTGTATGAGTTCTTCCCCTGGGAGGACTGGCGCGATTCGCCGCCGGCGCTGCTCGATTCGGTGATCCGCCCGGCGTTGGCCCGCTGGGTCGCTGGAGCACCTGACGAGCCCGCCCGCGCCCGCCGCGGTGAGCGTGCCCGCATGGCCTTCGCCCTGGATGGCGGGGATTGGGATTCTGAACGGGTGCTGGAGCGCTACGAACTGCTCTACGAGGCCGGGCTGGTGGTGGAGGCGTTCCGCGACCATGACCTCGCCCGCCGGGCGGGGGTGGAGGAGCGCACGGTGCGGCTGGAGATGCCCCGCGCGCTGGGCCGCCCGATGGCCCGCGACGGCCGCCGCGTCCTGGCGACGGCACTGGAGCGGCTGCGCGGCAAGCTGAAATACCGCCCCATCGTGTTCGAGCTGCTGCCCCCGACCTTTACCCTGCACCAGCTTCAGCAGGTGGTGGAGGCGCTGTCGGGCGAGCGGCTGCACAAGCAGAACTTCCGCCGCCTGATGATCTCCGGCGGGCTGGTGGAACCGACCGGCCAGTATGAAAGCCAGACCGGCGGGCGCCCCGCCGAACTCTACCGCTTCCGCCGCAGCGCCATCCTGGAGCGCACCAGCACGGGCGCCATCGCCGCCCCGGAGGATTGACCACCGTTGATCTGTGGGTATTCTGCCGCCAATGCCTAAAGAAGGGGAGCGAAAGCGCATGACCGACTTCGACAGCACCTGCGACCTCTACGACCGGTTCGAGAAGACCGTCCGCGTCGCCGACCCCGTCTTCCGCGATTTCGGCCGGCGTTGCAAATTCAGCGGCGCCGCGGTGACCGTGAAGTGCTTTGAGGACAATTCCCGCGTCAAGGAGACGCTGGGCACGCCGGGTCGGGGCAAGGTGCTGGTGGTGGACGGCGGCGGCGGCCTGCGCGCTGCGCTGATGGGCGACCTGATCGCCAAGGACGCGGTGAAGAACGGCTGGGAGGGCGTGGTCATTCACGGCTGCGTCCGCGACGCCGCGGTGCTCGCCACGCTGGATCTGGGCATCAAGGCGCTGGCGGCGATTCCGCGCAAGACCGTCCGCAACGGCGAGGGGCAGAAGGATCTGCCGGTGACGCTGGCCGGCATCCGGATCAATCCTGGTGATTTGGTCTTCGCCGACGAGGACGGCGTGCTGGTGCTGACTCCGGAGGAGTTCGGCGCCGTCGCGTGACAGGTATGGAACGGGACAGGCAAAGGCGCCATGGCCCGGCCCTGTGATCCTGCCATCAAGCCCGGCCAAGAGGAGTGCGGCGCATGTTGATCGTCTTCGGCGGGCTGCCCGGAACCGGCAAGACGACGATTGCCTGTGCGTTGGCGCAACGGCTCGGCGCCTTTTATCTGAGGATCGACACGATCGAGCAGGCGATTCGCGCAACCGGCGGCGCCGACGATTCGATCGGCCCGCAGGGCTATGTAGTCGCCTACGCCGTAGCTGGCGACAATCTTCGGCTTGGCGCCACCGTCGTCGCGGATTCGGTCAACCCCATCCAGATCACGCGCGAGGCGTGGCGTGCCACGGCGCTTCGGGCCGGGGTGCCGCTGGTCGAGGTGGAGGTCGTGTGCTCGGACCCGCTTGAGCACCGCCACCGGGTCGAAACCCGTCACAGCGACATCGCCGGGCACCGTCCGCCTTCCTGGGCGGCGGTGATGGGGCGGACCTACGAGCCGTGGGACGGGCCGGCGGTCGTCGTCGACACGGCGGGCCGCGCGGTCGACGCCTGTGTCGCGGCGATTCTGGCGGTTTTGCCGATCCGCTCGCCCGACGGGACCGGGCGCCCTCGATGAGACGGGATCAGCCCGCGACCTTCTCCCACCCCATTTTCTGGTACCGGTATTCCAGGATCGTCGGCGCCGCGCAGGCGTAACCGACCCAGACGCCCAGCGTCATCAGGGCGCCGGCCGGCCACAGCGGGATGGAGATGAGGATCAGCGCCGCGTGGATCGCGGCGTGCAGCCACTCGGCCTTTTTCGCAAAGTAGACCGGGCCGAGCAGGAAGGCCCAGAGGATCTCACGGTTGGTCACCGCCTCCCGCTGGCCGTTTGTGGGATTCTCGAACACCATCCCGGAC
This sequence comes from Azospirillum sp. UFLA03-27, assembly GCF_059803775.1. NCBI lineage: Bacteria > Pseudomonadati > Pseudomonadota > Alphaproteobacteria > Rhodospirillales > Azospirillaceae > Azospirillum > Azospirillum sp. UFLA03-27. The sequence goes on from NZ_JAUQTX010000059.1 coordinate 18,609, forward strand.
GGAGCCGCCGCCATCCCTGCCTCCCTTTGGTTGTTTTCCATTCTATTTGGGGAGGCAGTCTGGACGACGGCGGCCCGGCCTGTCGAGGCCGAAACAACCTTTTTCCGGATGGTGGAGTGGAGACCCGTCCGGCGGACTCACGTCGGCTCGCTTGCGGTTCAGGGGGCCTTGTGCGGGGAGACGTTGGGCAGCAGTGCGGCGAACAGGCCGAGCAGGGGAACGACCGAGCAGGCCTGGAAGACGAAGCCGATGCCCTTCCAGTCGGCCAGGACGCCGAGCCCTGCGGCGGCCATTCCCCCGATGCCGAAGGCCAGACCGAAGAACAGGCCGGACACCATGCCGACCCGGCCGGGCATCAGCTCCTGCGCGTAGACGATGATGGCCGGGAAGGCCGAGGCCAGGGCCAGCCCGATCACCGCGCTGAGCGCGACCGTCGCGGTCAGCCCGACATGGGGCAGCAGCAGCGTGAAGGGCAGGATGCCCAGGATCGAGATCCAGATGACCGTCTTGCGACCGATCCGGTCGCCGACCGGCCCGCCGATGATCGTCCCCGCCGCCACCGCTGCCAGGAAGACGAACAGGCAGAGCTGCGCGGAGTCCGGCGCAAGGGCGAAGCGCTCCATCAGGAAGAAGGTGTAGTAGCTGGTGAGGCAGGCCAGATAGACGTATTTGGACAGGATCAGCACCATCAGCACGGCCAATGCCCGGTTCACCTGCCCGCGGGTCAAGCCAGGGTGGCGGATCGCCGCGCCGCCGCGGATCGGGCGGGCGTGGTCGCTGCGCGCGTACCAGCGTCCGATGCCGGTCAGCAGCGCCATGCCGCCCAGGGCGGCGAGCGCGAACCAGGACAGGCTCTCCTGCCCGCGCGGCAGGATGATGTAGGCGGCCAGCAGCGGCCCCAGCGCCGAGCCGGCGTTGCCGCCCACCTGGAACAGCGACTGCGCCAGCCCATGCGCGCCGCCGGAGGCCAGTCGGGCGATCCGCGACGCCTCGGGGTGGAAGACCGAGGAGCCGAAGCCCAGCAGGGTCGCCCCGATCAGCAGCGCCGCGTAGTTCGGCGCGAAGGCCAGCGTGACCAGCCCGACCAGCGACGCCCCCATGCCAATGGTCAGGGAGTAGGGCGCCGGCCGCCGGTCGGTGGCGAGCCCGATGATTGGCTGAAGCAGCGAGGCGGTGATCTGGTAGGTCAGGGTGAGCAGGCCGATCTGCGCGAAGCTGAGGTCGAATCCGCCCTTCAGGATCGGGTAGATCGCGGGCAGCAGGGACTGGATCAGGTCGTTCAGCAGATGGCAGACGCTGATCGTCCCCAGGACGGGCAGGGCCGTCCCCCCGGCCTTGGGCCGGGACAGGGTGGTGTCGGTCACGGAAGGAAGCCTTTTTTGGCGCTTGGCCGGGTTTGGCGCTTGGCTGGCGGGCGGCGCGTTGCTTGGTGTGGAGCAACAGCCTATGGTGAGCCGCGACGGCCTGCCACCGCGGTCAGGCCGATTTCTTACGAGACTGGGCCATGGTCCGGAACCTGCGCATCGACACGGTCGAGGAGTCGCCCAGCCCGCTGATCGCCCTGGGGCAGGATCACGCGGACGGCACCTTGCTGGCTGCCCACACGCACCGGCGCGGGCAGTTGCTGTCCGGGGCGACGGGGACGCTGCTGCTGTCCACCGCCCAGGGGCGCTGGGTGATGCCGCCCCATTGCGGGCTGTGGATTCCGCCGGGCGTTCCGCACGAGGTCCGCATGATCGGGATGGTCATGACGCGGAGCCTCTATCTGGCCCCCGCGCTGGCCGACACCATGCCGGGCCGCTGCGAGGTGGTGGCGCTGTCGCCCTTCTTCCGCAGCCTGATCGGGCGGGCGATCGACGTGCCGGTGGACTACGACCCGGAGAGCCACGACGGCGCGGTGATGGCGTTGCTTCTGCACGAGATGCGACGGCTTCCGGTGGAGCCGCTGTCGCTGCCCTTTCCCGCCCACGCTGCCCTGGCGGAGCGCTGCCGGCGGTTCCTGCAGGAGCCGACGATCCAGGCGACGATCGAGGCGTGGAGCGGCGGTCTGGGCATGAGCCGCCGCAACTTCACCCGGCTGTTCCGGCGCGAGACGGGGCTGAGCTTCGTGGAATGGCGCCAGCAGGCCTGTCTGGTGTCCGCCCTGCCGCGACTGGTCGCGGGGGTTCCGGTGACGACGGTGGCGCTGGACCTCGGCTACGACAACCCGGCGGCCTTCACGACGATGTTCAAGCGGACGCTGGGGGCGTCACCGCGCGCGTATCTGGCGCAGGCTGGTGCTCATGGCGCGGAACGTTCGGCCTGAGGCTCTCTGTATCTCTGTGGTTCAAATGCCGAGACCAAAGAAGAAAAGCCCCGCTGGAGCGATTCCGGCGGGGCTATTCATTAACGCAGAAATTCTCGTGCTTGGCCCCCTCCCGGCCTCCCCCCGCTGGGCGGGGGGAGGGGAAGAGTGGATCAGGCCGCGACCGTATCGGCCACGTCCTGGAACTCCTTGATCTGGTCGAAGTTCATATAGCGGTAGATGTCGCCGGCCTTCTGGTTGATGACGCTCACCTGCTCCAGATACTCGGCCGGGGTCGGCAGCTTGCCCAGCAGGGCGGCGACGGCCGACAGCTCGGCGGAGCCGAGATAGACGCGGGTGTCGATGCCCAGGCGGTTCGGGAAGTTGCGGGTCGAGGTCGAGATGGCCGTCGAGCCCTTGCGGATCTGCGCCTGGTTGCCCATGCAGAGCGAACAGCCGGGCATCTCCATGCGGGCACCCGACTTGCCGAGAACGCCGTAATAGCCTTCCTCGGTCAGGATCTGGGCGTCCATCTTGGTCGGCGGGGCGATCCACAGGCGGGTCGGGATGTCGGTCTTCCCGTCCAGGATCTTGCCGGCGGCGCGGAAGTGGCCGATGTTGGTCATGCAGGAGCCGATGAAGACCTCGTCGATCTTGTCGCCGGCAACCTCCGACAGCAGCTTCACGTCGTCCGGGTCGTTCGGGCAGGCGACGATCGGCTCCTTGATGTCGGCCAGATCGATCTCGATCACCGCGGCGTACTCGGCGTCGGCGTCCGGCTCCAGCAGGGACGGGTTGGCGATCCAGTCCTCCATCGCCTTGATGCGGCGGCCGAGCGTCCGGGCGTCCTCGTACCCGTTGGCGATCATCCACTTCATCAGGGTGATGTTGGAGCGCATGTACTCGATGATCGGCTCCTTGTTGAGCCGGACGGTGCAGGCGGCGGCGGAGCGCTCGGCCGAGGCGTCGGACAGCTCGAACGCCTGCTCCACCTTCAGCTCGGGCAGACCCTCGATCTCCAGGATGCGGCCGGAGAAGATGTTCTTCTTGCCCTTCTTCTCCACCGTCAGCAGGCCCTGGCGGATGGCGTAGAGCGGGATCGCGTTGACGAGGTCACGCAGCGTGACGCCCGGCTGGAGCGCGCCCTTGAAGCGGACCAGCACCGACTCCGGCATGTCCAGCGGCATCACGCCGGTGGCCGCGGCGAAGGCGACGAGGCCCGAGCCGGCGGGGAAGCTGATGCCGATGGGGAAGCGGGTGTGGCTGTCGCCGCCGGTGCCGACGGTGTCGGGCATCAGCAGGCGGTTCAGCCAGGAGTGGATCACGCCGTCGCCCGGACGCAGCGCGACGCCGCCGCGGGTCGAGATGAAGGTCGGAAGCTCGCGGTGGGTCTTGACGTCCACCAGCTTCGGATAGGCCGCGGTGTGGCAGAAGGACTGCATGACCAGATCGGCGGAGAAGCCGAGGCAGGCCAGATCCTTCAGCTCGTCGCGGGTCATCGGGCCGGTGGTGTCCTGCGAGCCGACCGTGGTCATCTTCGGCTCGCAATAGGTGCCCGGACGCACGCCCTGGCCCTCGGCCAAGCCGACCGCGCGGCCGACCATCTTCTGGGCGAGCGTGAAGCCCTTGCCGCTGTCCACCGGGGAGGACGGCAGGCGGAACAGGGTCGACGGGGCGAGGCCCAGCGCCTCACGCGCACGGGCGGTCAGGCCGCGGCCGATGATCAGCGGGATGCGGCCGCCGGCGCGGACCTCGTCGAAGATCACGTCGGACTTGACGGTGAACTCGGCGATCACCGCGCCGTTCTTCAGCGCCTTGCCCTCATAGGGGCGCAGCTCGACCGTGTCGCCCGTCTCCATCTGCGAGACGTCGAGTTCGATCGGCAGGGCGCCGGCGTCTTCCATCGTGTTGTAGAAGATCGGGGCGATCTTGGAACCCAGGCAGACGCCGCCGAAACGCTTGTTCGGGACGTAGGGGATGTCCTCGCCCGTCCACCACAGCACCGAGTTGGTGGCCGACTTGCGCGAGGAACCGGTGCCGACGACGTCGCCGACATAGGCGACGAGGTTGCCCTTGGCCTTCAGATCCTCAAGCTGCTTGATCGGGCCGCGGACGCCGGCTTCCTCGGGCACGATGCCGGGGCGCGGGTTCTTCAGCATGGCCAGGGCGTGCAGCGGGATGTCCGGGCGCGACCAGGCGTCCGGGGCCGGGGACAGGTCGTCGGTGTTGGTCTCGCCCGACACCTTGAAGATGGTCAGCGTCAGGCTGGCCGGAACCTCAGGGCGCGAGGTGAACCACTCGGCGTCGGCCCAGGACTGGATCACCGCCTTGGCGTTGGCGTTGCCCTTGTCGGCCAGCTCCTTGACGTCGTGGAAGTAGTCGAACATCAGCAGCGTGGTCTTCAGACCGGCGGCGGCGGCCTCGCCGCACTCGGCGTCGCCCAGCAGGTCGATCAGCGGCTTGATGTTGAAGCCGCCGAGCATGGTGCCCAGCAGCTCGGTCGCCTTGACCTTGGAGATCAGCGGCGAGGTCTCGTTGCCCTTGGCGAGCGAGGCCAGGAAGGCGGCCTTGACCTTGGCGGCGTCGTCCACGCCCGCCGGGACGCGGTGCGTGATGAGATCGACCAGGAAGGCTTCCTCGCCCTGCGGCGGGTTCAGGAGAAGGTCGACCAGCTCCTCGGTCTGCTTGGCCGAAAGCGGCAGGGCGGGAATTCCGAGCGCGGCACGCTCAGCGACATGCTGGCGGTAAGCTTCAAGCACGGTGCGGTCCTCTCATCCAAGGTTGCTCAACAGTCGTCCGATTCCCCGACCCGGGGGCGCGCTCGCGGACCCGGCTTTTTTGCCCTTGCGGCGTCTTGCCACGCCGCTGGTCCTACCATTCCGGAAGGAACTTCCGCGGAACGGAGATGTCTTACGTCGCGGCCTTGGGAGTCGTCAAGTCAACGCTCCGCCTGCGACACGTTTTCAGGCGTCGGCCATAGAAGTGGTATTACAACTTGCTCCCGCCGGCCCTGTGGAGGGGCGGCGATTTCCTGAATTCCTCATGGTTTTTGCAATGAACGCCCCGGTGGGGTTTCTGTGCGGACCGCCGCATCACCATGGCTAACCCGCTGGTGAAGAGGTTGATGGTGAACAATTGGGCATGTAGGGTGTTCTGGCCGGCATCCACGGCACCGCGCAGGCTCCATGCCCCCAGGCCCCAATCCCACTGGTACAAAGCCCGTTCGGAACCGGATCGCCGCCTGGTTCCTGAGCGTTCTTCTGGCTCTGGCGCCACTCCAACCGTTGCCCGCCGCCGCACCCGCGGCGGTGCCCGCCGGGCTGGCGGCGGCCAGTGCCGCGCTGCTCTGGCCGCAGGCGGCGGAGGCGCGGGCCGGCGGAAGCCGCAGCTCCAGCGGGGGGTACAGCCGCCCGTCCGTGCGCACCCCGTCCTTCTCCACCCGCTCCGCCCCGTCGCGCGCGCCGTCCACCGGCAGCGGCGGCTACAGCCGTCCCCAAAGCGGGCCGTCCTTCGGCTCTCCCGGCGGGGTGCCCTCCGGCGGCGGCGATCTGGGCGTGTCGCGGCGGTCGAGCGGCGAGGCGCTGGACCGCTACCGGGCGCAGCAGCAACAGCGGGAACGCACCCCGCCGGTCGCCGCGCCGCCTCCCCGTTCCGGGTCCGGGTCCGCTTCCGGGTCCGGCTGGGGAGGGGGATGGCAGAGCGGCGGTGGCTCCGGCGCCGGCTGGGGGCAGCGGCGCACCGGCGGCTATGGGCCGGGCGGATGGTACGGCGGCTGGCGCCCGCCGGGCTGGGCTTATGGCAGCCGTCCCAGCTTCGGCCTGTGGAACGGGCTGTTCCTGTGGTTCCTGCTCGATAACCTGTCGCGCCCCGGCTACGCAGACTGGTTCCACAACCACCAGGGCGATCCCGGCTACGCGGAATGGCGTGCGGAGGCGGAGCGGCGCGCGCAGAGCGACCCCGACCTGCGCCAGCGCCTGGACGATCTCGACACCCGACTGCGCGCGCAGGAGGACCGGCCGCGCGACCCCGGCTACCTGCCGCCCGACATTCCGCGCGACGTCGCGCAGGCCGCGCCGGAGACGCCGCCGTCCTCGGCCGAGTCCGATGGGGGCTCCGGAGGGGGCTTGGGCACCTTGCTTCTTCTGATTGTGCTCGTCGGGGGCATGGTGGTGGCCGTGACCGTCCTGCGCCGCCGCTCGTCGGGCTCCCGCTCCGGAGGTTCCGCCATGACCCGTTCTCCCTGGAGCACTGCCGCCGGCATCGTGAAGGCCAAGGCCACCGGCGCGTCCTACGAACCGTCGCTGTTCCGCGTGGGTATGACGCTGACGCCCGATCCCACGCCCTTCCTGCTGGGTGGCGGCGCGATCAAGGCCGCGGCGCCGCAGGGCGCCGGCGCGATGGTCAGCGTGGAGGCCGTCGGCACGCTGACGGGCGGCGGCGTGACCCTGCACCGGCTCTATCTTCCGGGCGGAAGCGGCTTCTACCAGCTTCATCTGGGAGCCGGGGGAACACCGGACGAATGCCGCTGGTTCTCAGTGCTGGACGAGGTGCACCCCACCGACAACGACGAATGGGGCTTCTGGCTGGACCCTGCCGACGGGATGATCGGCTACCCGCAGTTCCAGACCAAGGACGGCAAGCTGTACGGGCGGCTGTGGTCACCCGGCGCGTCCCGCATCGCCCCCATCACCTTCGACGAGACGCTGACCGACCACCGCGGCAGCCGTACCCGCCGCCTGACCGCCATGCTCTATGCGGCCCCCACCGGCGCCGCGGACCCCGCGCCCCGCACCGAGTATGTGCTGGTCGCGGCGGTGGAGGACGGCGGCGAGGCGTGGGTGGAGGTCCGCGCCGGCGTCGACCTCAACCCCGCCTCGCTCTCCCTCGCCTGAGGCCCCACCCAGGTTTTCCGCCTGATCCCGCCAGCCCCTACGGAAGACACCATGGACACCAGCGTTGCGCAAATCCTGCAGGGCCTTGAATCCGGCCTGCCGCTGCTGCTTCTGCATTTCGGAGCGACCCTGGCTCTGTTCCTGATCGGGGTGGCTGTCTACATCGCGGTCACGCCGCTGCACGAGCGTGAGTTGCTGGCGAGCGGCAACCAGGCCGCCGGCTTGGTGCTGGGCGGCACGATGGTGGCGCTGGCGATTCCGCTGGCGGCAACGCTGGCGACCAGCCTCGTCCTGGTGGACATCCTGATCTGGGGGGCGGTTGCCCTGGTGCTGCAGTTGATTACCTTCCTGATCGCCATCTGGCTGTTCCGCGACCTGCGCCCGATGATCGAATCCGGCAACGTCGCGGCGGGCACGGCGCTGGCCGGCCTCCAGATCGCCGTCGCGCTGCTGAACGCCGGAGCCATGGCGGGGTGAACTCCGCCCAAACAGACCCGCCCAAACAGAGAGGAACCGCAACCATGATCTCGTTCATCCGCAACCTCGTCGGGGTGAAGACCGATCAGGCCGTCCAGTCGGCGGTGGAGGCCTTGGTGCGCTGGGACCCGAAGGCCGCGACGGAGGCCGAACTGCGCACGATGGAAGAGCATCTGGACAGTCTCGGCCTTCAGGTCGCGCAGGCCCGCGCCGCCTACGAAAAGGAGCAGAAGGAGGCCGAGGCCATCCTTCAACTCTCCCGCCAGCGCATGGCCGCCGCCGAGCATCTGCAGCGTCAGATGGAGGCGGAAGCCGACGCCGGTCGCAAGGCCCAGCTCGAAAAGAGCCTGGAAACGCTGGTGGGGATGCTGGAGCAGATGGCTCCGGACATCGATCGGGAGGAGCAGGACGCCGTGGATGCGCGCGAGTTCCTGACCATGCTGGAAACGACCTACGCCGAGGCCGGTGGCAAGCTGAAGGCCGCCCGCAGCGCGTTGCAGCGGGCCGAACGGGACATGGGCCGCGCCGCCCAGCAGCGCGATATGGCCGAGCAGCGGGCGGAGGCGGCCCGGCAGGCGGCGGGGCTGAGCGGCGCCACCTCCAGCCTCGGTACGGCGCTGAAGGCGATGCAGGACGCGGCGGCCCGCGATCTTGCCCAGGCGGAGGCGTCCAGCGCCAAAGCCCGCCTGCTGAAGCCGTCCAAACCGGAAGAGGACGATCCCAACATCAAGGCGGCGCTCGATGCAGCCACCGGAGCGAAGCCGGCGCCCAGCAGCCTGTCCGACCGTCTCGCCTCATTGAAAAGCCGGCATTGAGGAATGAATAGGATCATCCTATCGGTGAGATAGGATGATCCGTATCGATCCTATCGAAGTTCTCCGCCATGATGCGAGCGGTGAAAGTCTGCTCGGTGGAGGACGACCATGCGCAGGTCCATGGCGGAGCTGTTGAACGAACTGGAACGGCACGGCGTGCGGCTGCTGCCGGGCGGGCGTCTGCTGGTGCCGGGCGACGTTCCGGCGCCGCTGCTGATGCGCGCCCACCGCAACCGCCGCGCCCTCAGCGCCGCTTTGGCGCCGCCGCGCGGTTGACGACGCACTTGACCCCAAACCGCGGGGCGTTGTTCCTGCGCGGGCGGCGCCCCACGTCAATGCAACGCCCCCGATGTTCCGGGCGATCCCGTGCCCTACCAGGAGACCCTGTGTGACGATCCAACTGACCACCCTCGCCAACGGATTCCGCGTGCTGACGGACCACCTGCCGCATCTCGGCACGGTGACCAGCGGCGTCTGGGTCGGCGTCGGGGCGCGCAACGAACGGCCGGCGGTGAACGGCATCGCCCATTTCCTGGAGCACATGATCTTCAAGGGAACGGAAAGCCGCGACGCGCTGGGCATCGCGCTGGAGATCGAGAACCGCGGCGGCGAGTTCAACGCCTACACGGACTACGACGTCACCGCCTATTACACGCAGATGGCGGCCAAGCACGTCGACGTCTCCTGCGAGATCATCGGCGACATCGTCCTCAACTCCGTCTTCCCGGAAGAGGAGGTGGAGAAGGAGCGCGGCGTTGTCATCCAGGAGATCGGCCGCTACGCCGACGAGCCGGAGGATGTGGTCTACGAGGCGCTGCGCCGCACCGCCTTCGACGGGCAGGCGCTGGGCCGCCCGATCCTCGGCCCCAAGGAGAACGTCGCGGGTTTCGGGCGGGAGCATCTGTTCGACTATGTGTCCCATTACGACCCGCGCCGCATGGTCTATATGGTGTCCGGCAACGTCGATCACGGCACCGTGGTGCGCCGGGCGGAGGCACTGTTCGGCCATCTGACCGCCAAGGACGACCCCTTCCAGGAGACGGTCGTCAACAAGGGCGGGTCGGCGCTGCTGAAGCGCGACGCCGAGCAGGTGCATTTCATGGCGGCCTTCCCCGGCGTCGGCACCGAGGATTCGGCGAGCTACGCGCTTCGTCACCTCGCCAACATCCTGGGCGGCGGCATGACCTCGCGCTTGTTCCAGGAGATCCGCGAGAAGCGCGGGCTGGTCTATTCGGTCTACGCGGCACCCATCCAGTATGCGGACGGCGGGGCGCTCAGCTTCTACGCCGGGACCGGGCCGGAGGAGGTGGCGGAGCTGGTGCCGGTTTTCTTCGAGGAGCTGCGCAAGGCCCGCGACGGCGTGACCGCGGTGGAGCTGGAGCGGTCGAAGGAGCAGATGCGCTTCTCGGTGGGCAAGTCGCTGGAATCGACCATGCGTCGCGCCGACCGCTTCGCCCGCACCCTGCTGCGCACCGGCGAGGTACGGACCATCGAGCAGATCTTCGAGCGCATCGACGCCGTGACGCCGGAGGATGTGGCGGCGGCGGCCAACCGCGTCTTTGCCGGCCCGATGGCGGTGTCCGCGGTCGGCAAGCTGGACCATCTGCCGTCCTACGAGGACATGCAGGGGATGCTGCAGGCGGCGTGAGGTTGTCGTGCAGCGACGTATTGCCCCCTCCCTAACCCTCCCCCGCTGACGCAGGGGAGGGGCTGTCTCTTATACACATCTCCGAGCCCACGAGACTATAAC
>NZ_JAUQTX010000005.1:0-65000 GCF_059803775.1 Azospirillum sp. UFLA03-27
CGATCCGCCGCCCGGCCGCGGTTTGTGGACGGGCCACTCGGTCGCCCAGTGGATCGCCGGCATGCTTGGCCGGCTCGTCTCACCCCGGCGCGGCACCGATTATCTGGGCCGGCTCGGCTTCACCCGCCAAATACCGCGCCCCCGCCACGCCGAAGCCGATCCCTTGGCCCAGGAGGTCTTCAAGGCCCGGTTCCGCCGCCGTGTGCAGGCCCTCCAGCAGGAAGACCCGGACACACCCTTGGAGGTGTGGGCGATGGATGAGCATCGCGTCGGGCTGAAGCCGGTGCTCCGCCGAGTGTGGGCGCCGCGCGGCCGCCGGCCGGTGGCGCGCGGCCACCAGCGCTTCGAGTGGATGTATCTCGCGGGCTTCGTACGGCCGAGCACCGGACAGGTGATCTGGTTCCTCGTCGATGGCCTCGATGCGCCCATGTTCGGTGCTATCCTGGACGCCTTTTCCCGCGAGGTCGGGGCCGGGCCCACCAAGCAGGTGCTCATCGTCCTCGATGGCGCGGGCTGGCATGTCGCCGGCTCGCTGGACATCCCGGAGGGCATCACGCTGGAGTTCTTACCCCCGTATTCCCCCGAATTGCAGCCCGCCGAGCATCTCTGGCCACTGACTAACGAGACGATCGCCAACACCGACTTCGAGGATCTCGATGCCCTCGATCAAGCACTCGCCGATCGCTGCTGCGGTCTCGCCGATGATCCCGACCGTATCCGCGCCGCCACATGGTTCCACTGGTGGCCGCAATTCGCATGAATTCCAAGCAATGGAAGCCTTCATGCGCCATCGGTATGATAATGCAGCAGCGTCTGGCGGGACAGGTCGGCCGGACCGGACAGCCGCTCGGCCAGCGACGGCGCACAGACCGGGAACAGCGGCTCTTCCGACAGCAGCGTCCCGTCGGGACCCGGATCGCCGCCGCGCACGTAGCGGATGACCGCCCAGCCCGCCTCGGCCTCCGACGCGCGATCCGTGTTGCCCCCCTCGATGTCCAGCCGCAGGCCCGGCCGGCTATCCAGGAAGCGCCCCAGACGCGGCACCAGCCACAAGGCCGCCCAAGTGCGCGGCGCGGCAATGCGCAGCCGTTCCGGCCCTTGTCCAGCGATGCGGTCCCAACTCTCCTGAACCCGCCCCAGCCCGGCGGTGCAGGCCTGCGCGAGATCGCGCCCGGCGTCGGTCAGGTGAAGCCCCTGCGGGGTGCGATCGAACAGACGGACATTCAGCCGCTTCTCCAGATCACCCACCTGTCGGCTGACCGCGCCATGTGTCAGGCCAAGCTCGTCGGCGGCGCGCGTCATGCTGCCGTGACGGGATGCCGCTTCGAAGGCGGCCAAGGCGGTAAGGGGAAGGCGCGGCATCGGTGGCGTCTCCGGAGGTCGATGTGAGAATTCCTCACACCCATGCCCTGCGAAGTCAATTGTGGACCGGGGGAGCGGCGGGCAGGCTTGGGCGCAGACACCGAACCATCCCGGCACTTCCCATGACCATGACCTTGTCCATCACCGACATCTCCACTCTCGATGACGGCCGCCTGCGCGCGGAACTGGAAGCGCTTCTGGAGGACGCGGTGAACAGCGGCGCTTCGGTGGGCTACCACGCCCCGCTGGCCCCTCACTGGAAGCGGGCCTTCTGGGGCGGCGTGGCCAAGCTGCTGTCGGGCGGCGCGCACCGTCTGCTGATCGCCCGTGGGCCGGAGGGAGAGTTGCTGGGAAGCGTGCAGTTGGCGCTCTGCAGCAAGCCGAACGGCGCGCACCGCGCCGAGGTGCAGAAGCTGCTCGTCTTCACCCGCTACCGCCGGAACGGAGTCGCGCGACGGCTGATGGCGGCGGTGGAGGACACCGCCCGTGGTCTGGAGCGGTCGCTTCTGGTGCTCGACACGCTGAAGGGCGACCGCGGCGAGCCTTTCTACGAGGCGACGGGCTGGCAGCGGGCCGGGCTGATTCCCGGCTACACGGTGGAAGCGGACGGCGCCTTCCATGACACCGTCCTCTTCTACAAAACGCTGTGAGACCGGTTACTTCGTCTCGATCAGCTCGACCTTGTAGCCGTCCGGGTCCTCGATGAAGGCGATCACGGTGGTGCCGTGCTTCATCGGGCCGGGCGGGCGCGGAATTTTGACGCCTTCCTTGGCGAGCTGCTCGCAGGTGGCGTAGATGTCTGGAACGCCCAGCGCGATGTGGCCGTAAGCGGTGCCGATGGCGTAGGGTTCGGCCTGGTCCCAGTTGTGGGTCAGCTCCAGGACGGCGGTGTCCTTCTCATCGCCATAGCCGACGAAGGCCAGCGTGAAGCGGCCGCCCTCATAATCGTTGCGGCGCAGCAGCTTCATGCCGAGCAGGCGGGTGTAGAAGTCCAGCGACTTCTCCAGATCATAGACCCGGAGCATCGTGTGCAGCAGGCGGAATTGGCTCATGGTCTCTTCTCCCAAGCGGGTTCTTGCGCTCTTGTCTTATCCGGCCTCGTCTTATGCGGCTGGCCGGCAGAAACCTCCAGCACGACCTGGGCAGCGCGCTCGCTGGGCGGCGTTCCGCCCTGCCCCAGCCAGTGCGCCACCTCCATCACCCCGTCGATCTGTGCCGTGCGGGCGGCCGGATCGTCGAGCAGACGCCCCAGTTCGGACGCCAACCGGTCGGGGCGGCAGTCCTCCTGAAGCAGTTCCGGCACCAGCATGCGGTCGAGCATCAGATTGACCAGATTGACGTATTTGACCCGGATCAGCCGCCGGTACAAGGCCACCGTCACTGGGTTGAGGCGGTAGGCGATCACCGTCGGCAGGCGCGCCAACGCCAGTTCCAGCGCCACCGTCCCGGACGCCGCCAGCGCGGCTTCCGCCGCGGCGAAGGCATCGTATTTCGGGCCGTCGCCCTCGACGAGGATGGTGGGCATCGGCCAGCCCGCCACCTCCGCCGCCACGCGGTCACGCACCGTCGCCACGGTCGGCACCACGGCGACCAGTTCCGGATGAGACGGCAGCAAGCGCTCAAGCGTGGCGCGGAAGTCGGGGAGGAGGCGGGACACCTCCCCCTTCCGGCTTCCCGGCAGGACGGCGACGATCCGCGCATCCGGTGCCAGCCCGTGGGTCTCCCGGAAGCGCTGCGCGTCGCCATGCCCGGCGCCGCTCTCCACCACCGAATGGCCGACGAAGGTGCAGGGAAGCCCTTCCTTCTCGAAATAGGGCGGCTCGAAGGGCAGGATAGCCAGCAGATGATCATAGATCGCCGCGTACTTGGCGGCGCGCTTCGGCTTCCAGGCCCAGACGGTGGGCGCCACATAGTGGATGAGCGGAATCTCCGGCGCCTGTGCCTTGACCCGCTTGGACACCCGCACCGTGAAGCCCGGCGAATCGATGCCCACCACCGCGTCGGGCCGCAGCCGCAGGATGTCCGCGACCGTCTGGTCGATGCGGCGCAGCAGGTTCGGCAGATGGGGCAGCAGTTCGAACACGCCGAACAGGGTCAGTTCGCCCATCGGGAACAGGCTCTCCAGCCCCTCCGCGACCATCTTCTCGCCACCGATGCCGGCGAAGCGCACCCGCCCGCCGGTCAGCCGCTTGCAGGCGGCCATCAGCCGCGCGCCCAGCGCGTCGCCGGAGGGCTCCCCGGCGATCAGGAAAATCAGCGGATCGCTCACGACCGGGCCTCCGACGCAACGGTGATGCCGACGACGAAGAGACCCAGCCGGTCGGCAGCCTCGGCCACCGCGACGCGGTCCACCAGCAGGCTGCCGCCCGCCTCGACGGCGATGCCGCGCAGACCGGCGCGGGCGGCGTTCTCCACGGTCGTCACCCCCATGGTGGGCAGGTCAAGGCGGCGGTCCTGCTGCGGCTTCTTCACCTTGACCAGCACGCCGCCCGCGCCGGGCCGCGCCAGCCCGGCGCAGCGGGCCAGCATGGCGTCGGTGCCCTCGATGGCCTCGACGGCGAGCACGATCCCCTGCTGCACCACGGCGCCCTGCCCGACGTCCAGAGCGCCGAGTGTGCGGGCGACCTCGACCGCACGGGCGATGTCGCGCTCCGCCTCGCCGTCCGGACGCAGCCGGCCCACCGGCCCAGCCGGGGTCAGAAGCTCGCCCAGGAGTTCGTGCAGACCGACCACGCGGAACCCCTCCCCTTCGAGTTCGCGCGCGACGGAGCGCAGCAACCCGTCGTCGCCGAGCGCGCGGGTGCCGACCTTGGCGAGGAACTTGGTGGTGTACCAGTCGGGAAGAAGCTCGGTGAATGACGGCCGGCGCACCGGTCCGGCGAAGACCAGCTCCCCGACCTTTTCCTTCTTCAACCGGTCGATGATGCTGCCGGCGGCGCCGAAGCGGCTCCACAGATGAGGAAGGCCCACGACGGTGGCGGGGTCGGTGTGGCCGTCGAAGGCGACGACGAAGACCTCGCGCCCCTGGCCGCGCACCGCGGCGGCGATGCGGGCCGGCAACGTGCCGCCGCCCGCCAGTATGCCGAGCTTGGGAAGAGGCTGCGACATGGCCGGGACTCTCCCACGGAACAGAACAAGGAAACGGAGCCCGGACGGCTCCTCAGCCCTCGCGCGGCTGGCAGAGCGACCGCGAGGCCCGTGCGAAGGTCAGAACGTCGGCGACCAGCGCCTGCTGCCCCAGGTCGCGCCCGACCTCCTCCATGCGCTCGGCGAAGGTGCCCTCGTTGCCGAACAGCAGACGGTAGGCGGCGCGCAGGGCGTGAATCTCATCCTTCTGGAAGCCGCGACGCTCCAGCCCGACGAGGTTCAGGCCGGCCAGACGCGCCCGGTCGCCCATGACGAGGCCGTAGGGGATCACGTCCTTCTCCACGCCGGACATGCCGCCGATCATGGCGTGCGAGCCGATGCGGACGAACTGGCGGACCGCCGACAGCCCGCCGATGGTCACGAAATCGCCCAGTTCCACATGGCCGGCCAGCGTGGCGTTGTTCGCCAGGACCGCGTTGTTGCCGACGACGCAGTCGTGGGCGATGTGGACGCCGACCATGAACAGGCCGTTGTCGCCGATCCGCGTAACCATGCCGCCGCCCTCGGTGCCGGGGCTCATGGTGACATGCTCACGGATCTGGTTGTTGCGCCCGATGATCAGTTCGGACGGCTCACCCTTGAACTTCAGGTCCTGCGGGCGGTGGCCGATGGACGCGAACGGATAGACCACCGAGTCCTCGCCGACGCGCGTACGGCCCTCGACCACCACGTGAGAGGTCAGCCGCACGCGGTCGCCCAGTTGGACATCCGGCCCGACCACGCAAAAGGGACCGATGAAAACGCCTTCGCCCAGCCTGGCGGCCGGATCGACGACCGCCGTCGGGTGAATGGAAACGCTCATTTCTCGTCCAGGATCATGGCGGAATAGACGGCTTCGGCGACCAGGACACCGTTGACCTTGGCCTCGCCCTTGAACTTCCACACGTTGGCGCGCTGGCGCTGCTTGGTTACGTGGATGTGGATGGTGTCGCCGGGCGTGACCGGGCGGCGGAAACGCGCCTCGTCCACGGTCATGAAATACACCAGCTTGCCCTCGGACTCCTTGCCCAGCGTGGCGACCACCAGCACGGCGGAGGTCTGCGCCATCGCCTCGATGATCATCACGCCCGGCATCACCGGTCGCGACGGGAAGTGCCCCTGAAAGAACGGCTCGTTGATGGTGACGTTCTTCACGCCGGTGGCGCTTTCGCCCAGAGTGATGTCGATCACCCGGTCGATCATCAGAATCGGATAGCGATGCGGGATCATTTCCATGATCCGCATGATGTCGAGGTCGGCTATCTTCTTGTTGTCCGCCGTCACATCCATGGTCCGGCCGCCCGCCTTTCAAAATCCACGAGAACGCCCCGCGCCGCACCTGCGGCGGCCCGGGACGAAGCCCCTTGTGCCCCATTTCCGGGGATTTGGCAATCCCGACGCCGACGGCATTCCGGCTCCCCCCTTTGCGCAAACAAAAAGCCGCCACGCCTCCCTGCGGAAGCGTGGCGGCTCGTTCCGACGCGCCTTACTGCTTGGGAACGGTCAGCGCGACCTGGGGCAGCTTCTTGTTCACCCGCTCCAGCACGACGTCGGTGACGTCGAGCTGGGTGTCGACCAGGACGAACTGCTGGCGGGCGAGGACCAGGTTGGCCCCGCGCTCGCGCGCGACGTCGGCCACGATCTCCACCATGTTCTTGTGGACGACGGCCATCGCCTCGTTCAGAGCGTTTTCCAGAGCGCGCTTGCGGCTCTGCACCGTCTTCTGGACCTCGCCGACCTGCTTCTCGAAGTCGCGGCGCTTGTTGGCCAGCGCGTCCGGAGCCAGCACGGTCTGCTGCTTGCGCAGTTCCTCCTCGGACTTGCGCAGCTTGTCCTCCAGCGAGGCAATTTCCTTCTGGTAGGTCTCGCGCAGCGATTCGAAGGACTTCGAGACGCCCTTGGAGGCGTTCGACTCCTGCATGATCTTCTGCACGTCGACCACGGCGATGACCGGCGCCTTGAGGTTGTCGGTCGGCTTGTCCTGGGCGAAGGACGGCGTCGCCATCGCGACGCCCGCCAACACCGCACCGGCGGCGACCAGCGCCCTGAGCTTGCTGAACTGCATGTTAGAACCTGGTTCCAAAGCTGAAGCGGAAGATCTCTTTCTTGTCGTAATCTTCCTTGAGAATCGGGACCGCAAAGTCAAGGCGGATCGGCCCGAAGGGCGAGCGCCAGGACAAGCCGGTGCCGACCGACAGGCGGACCGATTCGTCGTCGGGGACGAGCGGATCGTTGATGTCGACCTTGCCCAGCGTGCCGACGTCGGTGAAGGCATGGCCCTTCAGCCCGAATTCCTCGGGCAGGCCGACCGGGAAGCTCATTTCGACCGACCCGCGGTAATAGCGGGTGCCGCCCAAGGCGTCGCCGGTGCGCAGGTCGCGCGGGCCGATGCCGGCGGTGTTGAAACCACGCAGCGTGTCACCGCCGATGAAGAAGCGATCGGACAGGGCAATGCCGTCGTCACCGATGCCGACAATGTAGCCGACCTCGCCGGTGGCGCTGACGACCCAGCTGTCGTCGAACAGCGGCAGGTAATAGCCGGCGCCGAGACGATTGCGCAGGAAGCGGGCGTCGCCACCCAGACCCGCGAGATCGTTCGTCAACCGGATGTAATAGCCTTCGGTCGGGTTCAGGCGGCTGTTGCGGCGGTCGTACGTCAACTCCTGCCCGATCAGCGAAGTCAGGCGCGAGCCCTTCTGGTCCTGAATGTACCGGGAGGCCGAGCTGGGAACGCTGGTGATGTCGGTGTTCTGGAGCTGGTAGTAGACGCGCTGGCGCAGGTTCTCCGTCAGCGGATAACCCATGCGCAGGGCCATGCCGGTGCTCTTCTCGTCGAAGGAGCTTTCGTCCTGGTAATCGCGGGTGATGCGGAACAGGTCGAAACCGGCGGACAGGTCACGGTCCAGGAAATAAGGCTCCGTGAAGGAGACGTCGTATTCCTGGCGGCTGCCCGACACGGTGGCGCCGAAGCGCAGATCCTGGCCGCGGCCCAGCAGGTTGCGCTCGCGGATCGAGAAGTCAGCCAGCGGACCGTCCGAGGTCGAGTAGCCGGCGCCGATGGAGATTTCACCGGTGGACTGCTCAGTCACCTCGACGTTCATCACGGTGCGGTCGGGCGCCGAGCCTTCCGCGGTGGTGATGTTGACGCGCTCGAAATAGCCCAGGTCCTTGATGCGCTGCTCGGAACGGCGCAGCTTGGTCGTGCTGAAGGGGTCGCCTTCGGACAGCAGCATCTCGCGCCGGACCACCTTGTCCAGCGTGCGGACGTTGCCGGTCACGTCAATGCGCTCCACGAAGACGCGCGGGCCTTCGACGATGTCGTAGACGATGTCGATGGTCTGGTTGTCGCGGTTGCGCGAGATGCGTGGGCGAACGTCCACGAAGGCGTATTGCAGGTCACCAACGGCGTTGGACAGCTTGGTGATGGTGTTCTCCACCTCCTGCGCGTTGTACCAGTCGCCCTCGCGCGTGCTCAGCACGCTGCGCAGCTGCTCCGGGTCCAACGCCTTCAGGGAGGTGCTGATGTCCATCTTGCCGAACTTGTAGCGCTCGCCCTCGTCCACCGTGAAGGTGATGACGAAGTCCTCGCGGTCAGGCGTCAGCTCCGCCACGGCGGAGACGACGCGGAAGTCGGCGTAGCCTTCCTTGAGGTAGTAGCGGCGCAGCAGGTCGCGGTCGTAGTTCAGGCGGTCCGGATCGTAGTTGTCGTCCGACGTCATGAAGCGCCACCAGGCGCTTTCCCGCGTCTGGATCGCCTCGCGCAGCGTCCCGTCGGAGAACTTCTCATTGCCGATGAAGGTGATGCTGCGCACGCCGGTGCGCACACCCTCGTTGATCTCGAACACCAGATCGACGCGGTTCTGGTCGAGCTGGATGATCTTCGGCTCGACCGTCGCGGCGAAGCGGCCCTGGCGGCGGTAGATGTCCAGGATGCGCTGCACGTCGCTCTGGACACGCGTGCGGGTGTAGACGACGCGGGGACGGAGCTGGATTTCCTTCTCCAGGTTCTCCTTCTCGATGCGCCGGTTCCCCTCGAAGGCGATGCGGTTGATGATCGGGTTTTCCGCCACCTGCACCACCAGCGCATCGCCGTCGCGCTTCAGCACGACGTCGGCGAACAGGCCCGTGTTGAACAGGGCCTTCAGCGACTGGTCGATGCGGTCGGGATCGAAGGGATCGCCGGGCGCCACCGCGAGGTAGGAGCGGACCGTCGTCGGCTCGATGCGCTGAACGCCTTCCACCCGGATGTCCCGGATGGTGCCGCCCGAGAACATCTGTGCCACCAGCGTCCCATCGCCGAACGCGGCGGATTTCGCCGCGCCCGGTTTGGGCGCGCCCGCCTGGGCCCAGGCTGCGTGGGAAAGGGCAAGAGAAACCGTCGTCATGGCGCAACCGGCCATCAGGCCGAACGCCAGAACCCTGCTCGACACCCGCAAAGCTCGCTCCCTGGCTTTGGGGGCATCCCTCAGGAAATGAGCCCCCTAAAGAAATCCACCACGCGAAGCTGAACGAGATCGTTCCACGTGGCGAAAACCATGAGCGTTAATACCAAAGCAAGCCCGATGCGGAAACCGTATTCTTGCGCTTTAGGTCCGAGAGGACGCCCACGGAGTCCTTCAAGGGCGTAGAACATCAGATGGCCGCCGTCAAGCAGCGGAACCGGAAACAAATTGATCATGCCGAGGTTCACGGACAGGAAGGTCATGAACCAGATCAGCGGATACCAGCCGGATTGCGCGACCTCGCCGGACATCTGGGCGATGCGCAGCGGTCCGCCCAGCTCCTCGGTGCCGCGCGAACCCTCGATCATCTGTCCCAGCGCCACGAAGGTGCCGGAGACCATGCCGACGACCTCCCGTCCCGCCTGCCACAGCGCGGTCAGCGGGTCGTGGCGCTTCGTCTCCGCTCCGCCGCGCATGATGCCGAGTTGGCCGATGCGGTGGGTGTTGCCGAGTCGGTCGGTGACCTCGCGCACGTCCGGAGTCGCTGTCAGGTTGACCGAACGCCCCTCGCGCTGCACAACCATCTCCAGCGGCGCTCCCGGCTGCATGGAGACGATCTGCCGGATTTCCTCGAATCGCTGAATGCCGCTGCCGTTGATCGAGACGATCAGGTCGCCGGGCTGCAGCCCGGCGCGCTCCGCGGCGCTGCCCGGCTGCACGCCGCCGACGTCCGGCGGGGTGAAGGACTGGCCGGCGGTGGCGAAGAGGATGGTCAGGGCGACGATGGCGAACAGGAAATTCGCGATGGGTCCCGCCGCCACGATGGCCGCCCGCTGGCCGAGCCGCTTGTGGTGGAAGGAGACCGCCTGCTCCTCGGCGCTCATGCTCTGCGTGTGGGCGCCGGGCGTGCTCGCCGGGTCGGCGTCGCCGAACATCTTCACATAACCGCCGAGAGGGATGGCGCTGAACTTCCAGCGCGTTCCGGAGCGGTCGGTCCAGCCGAACAGCTCAGGCCCGAAACCGATGGAGAAGACCTCGATCCGCACGCCGTTGCGGCGCGCCACGAGGTAGTGACCGAGTTCGTGCACAAACACGAGCACGGTGAGGACCAGCAGAAAAGACAGAAGCGTGGTCCCGAAGCCGCCCATGACGTCCATCACATCCTTTGCATCCCGGAGCGGTTCCTTCGCGGCCCGCGCCCGGAAAAAGACTCAGCGTGCCAGGGCCGCGACCCGGTCGGCCGCCACGCGGCGCGCCTCGGCGTCGGTGTCGCGCACCGCGCCAAGGTCGCGGAGCGGCCGGTGCGGCAGCGTACCCAACACCCCCTCGACGATCCGTTCGATGTCGAGAAAGCCGATCCGGCGGTCGAGAAACGACTGCACGGCCACCTCGTTGGCGGCACTGAGAATAGTAGGAGCGCCCCCACCGCTTTGCAAGGCGGCCCGGGCGAGCCTCAGGGCCGGGAATCGCTCGGGGTCCGGCGCCTCGAAGGTCAAGGTTGCGGCCTTGACGAGGTCCAGCCGTTCGGCGGGCGTCGGGATGCGCGCCGGCCAGCCGAGCGCGTAGGCGATCGGCGTGCGCATGTCCGGCGTGCCGAGCTGCGCCAGGACCGAGCCGTCCACATACTCGACGAGCGAATGCACGACCGATTGGGGGTGGACCAGGACGTCAATCTTCTCTTCGGGAACGCCGAAGAGGAAATGCGCCTCGATGATCTCCAGCCCCTTGTTCATCATGGTGGCGCTGTCGATGGAGATCTTGGCGCCCATCTCCCAGGTCGGGTGGGCGACCGCCTGCTCGCGCGTCGCCGCCGCCATGAAGGCCCGGTCCCTGGTGCGGAAGGGGCCGCCGGAGGCCGTCAGGATCAGGCGCTGGACGCTGTCCAGCCGGTCAAAGTCGAAGACCTGGTAGATCGCCGAATGCTCGCTGTCCACCGGCAGCAGGTTGGCGCCGTGGCGGCGCACCTCCTCCATCATCAGGGCGCCGGCGCAGACCAGCACCTCCTTGTTGGCGAAGGCGACGCAGGCGCCGCGGCGCACGGCGGCCAGCGTGGGCTCCAGCCCAGCGGCACCGACGATGGCGGCCATCACCCAGTCGGAAGGGCGCTCGGCGGCCTCGGCCACCGCCTGGGGGCCGGCGGCGGCCTCCACGCCGGTGCCGGCCAGCGCCTCCTTGAGGTCGGCGTAGGCGGCGGGGTCGGCGACCACGGCCAGCTTCGGGCGGAGTTGCCGCGCCTGCTCGGCGAGGAGGGCGACGTTGCGGTTGGCGGTCAGCGCCTCCACCGGGAAGCGCTCCGGATCGCGGGCGACGAGGTCCACCGTCTGCGTGCCGACCGATCCGGTCGAACCGAAGATCGTCACGCGGCGCGGCGCGCTCCCCGCCTCTTCAGCCTTCACAACCATGACCCCGTCACCACCATGCGATTGCCGTGCCGATGGTCGCGTGGAACAGGGCCAGCACCGGGGCCGCGGCGAGCAGCCCGTCGATGCGGTCCAGAATTCCTCCGTGACCAGGAATGAGATGGCCGCTGTCCTTCACGTTGTAACGGCGCTTGACCGCGGATTCGAAGAGGTCGCCCGCTTGCGCCACCACAGCCAGAACGGCGCCCACCGCAAGAGCCAGCAACGGCCGTTGCGCGCCGGCCGCCAGAGCCACCCCCCACCCCACCAGGGCGGAGGAGGCCATGCCGCCGATCAGACCGGCCCATGTCTTCTTCGGGCTGATGCGCGGGGCCAGCTTCGGCCCGCCGATGGTGCGTCCGGCGGCGTAGGCGCCGATGTCGGTCGCCCAGACGCCGAGCATTGTGAAGAGGAACAGGGCGAGGCCGGACTCCGGATCGTCGCGCAGCCACATCAGACCGGCCAGACCGGCCACGATGTAGAGGACGCCGCCTCCGGACAGACCGCGATCCGGCCCGCCCGAGGCCAGCGCGACACCGGCGGTGGCCAGGATGGCGATGACGACGGCCGCCCACGGCCCGGCGGCGATTTGCGCGGCCAGGGCCAGCAGGACGCCGGCCACCGATAACGCGATGGCAGCAGCCTTGCGGCGGCAGGGAACGAGGTTGCTCCACTCCACGGCGGAGGCCACGGCGCCGAGCGCGATCAGGGCGTGGAAAATCCAGCCGCCGGCCCAGACCGCGGCCAGGACAAGCGGAGCCAGAACGAGCGCCGAGATGGCGCGCGTCTTCAGGTCTCCGGATTTAACGGGTGCCGGTGGTTGCGCCGAAGCGACGTTCCCGTCGGTGGAACTCTTCAATCGCCGCCTCCAGGTCACGCTTGGAAAAGTCAGGCCAGAGCGTGTCCACAAAGACCAGCTCGGCATACGCCGCCTGCCACAGCAGGAAGTTGCTGATGCGCTTCTCGCCGCTGGTGCGGACGATCAGGTCGGGGTCCGGGATGTCGGCGGTGAACAGGCGTTCGGACAGCCGGTCCTCGGTGATGTCCGCGGGATCGAGCGTCCCCGCCTTCACCTCTTCGGCCAAGCGCCGAGCCGCCAGCGTGATCTCCTGGCGGGAGCCGTAGCTCAACGCCACCACGAGGGTCAGCCTGCGGTTGTCGCGGGTCAGATTCTCGGCGTTCTCGATCAGGCCGACAATGTCCTTGGACAAGCGGGCCCGGTCGCCGATGACGCGCAGGCGCACGCCGTTTCGGTGGAGGTCGGCAATCTCGCTGCGCAGGTAGAAGCGCAGGAGCTGCATGAGGTCGGACACCTCCTCCTCCGGCCGACGCCAGTTCTCGGACGAGAAGCTGAAGATCGTCAGATAGCCGATCCCCAGGTCGCCCGCGGCTTCGACCGTCCGGCGGACGGCGTCCACGCCCTTTTTATGGCCGGCGGTGCGGGGCAGCCCTCTGGACTTCGCCCAGCGCCCGTTGCCGTCCATGATCACGGCCACGTGCGCGGGCGGGCGCAGGGGGCGGCTGTCTTCCGCGTCGCGCATGCCGTCAGACCTGCATGATGTCCTTTTCTTTCGCCGCAAGCGCATCGTCGACCAGCTTGATGTACTGGTCGGTGAGCGCCTGGACCTTCTCGCCGAGCCCCTTGTGCTCGTCCTGCGAGATGTCTCCGGCCTTCTCGGCCTTCTTCAGGCCGTCCATGCCGTCACGGCGCACGTTGCGCACGGCGACGCGGGCCTGCTCGGCGTATTTGTGGGCGACCTTGGCGAGTTCCTTGCGGCGCTCCTGCGTCAGGTCGGGCAGCGGGACGCGGATCGACTGGCCTTCCGTCTGCGGGTTCAGGCCGAGGCCCGAATCGCGGATGCCCTTCTCCACGGCCTTGACCATGCCGCGGTCCCACACCTGCACGACGATCAGGCGCGGCTCCGGCACGCTGACGGTGCCGACCTCCTTGAGGTGCATGCGGGCGCCGTAGGCCTCGACGGTCACGGGCTCAAGCAGGCTGGCGGAGGCGCGGCCGGTGCGCAGGCCGCTCAACTCCTTGCGAAACGCCTCAAGCGCTCCTTCCATGCGGCGCTTGAGATCCGACTGGAGGTCCGATGTATCAGGCGCAGCCACGGCTCACTCCGTTTCTTCGTTGATGATCGTAAACTTGCCCCGGCCCTGCATCACCTCGGCGAAGGCGCCGGGGGTGTGGATCGAGAACACGAGTATGGGGATGTGGCTCTCGCGCGCCAGGGAGATCGCGGAGGCGTCCATCACCTGCAGATCGTTCGCCAGGACTTCGAGATAGTTCAGGCGCTCGTAACGCTCGGCGTCCTTCACCTTCTTCGGGTCGGCGGTGTAGACGCCGTCCACCTGCGTGCCCTTCAGCAGGGCATCGCAGCCCATCTCCGACGCGCGCAGAGCGGCGGCGGTGTCGGTGGTGAAGAAGGGGTTGCCGGTGCCGGCGGCGAAAATCACCACGCGCCCCTTCTCCATGTGCCGGATGGCGCGGCGCCGGATGTAGGGCTCGCACACCGAGGACATGGGAATGGCCGACTGCACGCGGGTCGCGACACCCATCCGCTCCAGAGCGCTCTGCATCGACAGGGCGTTCATGACGGTGGCGAGCATCCCGATGTAGTCGGCCGAGGCGCGCTCCATGCCGCTCGCCGCACCCTTCACGCCGCGGAAGATGTTGCCCCCGCCGATGACCAGGCTCACCTGGACGCCCAGTTGGATCACCGCCTTCACCTCGTTGGCGACGCGGTTGACCACCTCCGGGTCGAGGCCGTAGTCGCGCTGACCCATCAACGCCTCGCCCGACACCTTCAGCAGGACTCGTTTGAAGCGGATGCCGTCAGCCGGCTCGGTGGTCCCGGTGGTCTGGGCCATGGGGGGCTTTCTCCCGGTTGGTGTGAAGAGTGCGTGCGGCGGGTCGCCGGGTCCTTACTTCTGACCGGCGGCGGCGGCGACTTCGGCGGCGAAATCGCTCTCCGCCTTCTCGATGCCCTCGCCCAGCGCGAAGCGGACGAAGCCCGTCACCTTGACCGGGGCGCCGACGTCCTTGGCGGCGTTCTCAACCACCTTGCGGACCTTGGTCTCGCCGTCGATCACGTAGGTCTGCTCCAGCAGCACCACTTCCTCGTAGTACTTGCGGATGCGGCCTTCGAGCATCTTCTCGACGATGTTCTCCGGCTTGCCCGAGGCGCGGGCCTGGTCGGCGAGCACGTTGCGCTCACGCTCCAGGGCGGAGGTGTCGACGTCGGCGATGTCCAGGGCGTCCGGACGGGCGGCGGCGATGTGCATGGCGATCTGCTTGCCCAGATCGTTCAGCTTGGCGGCGTCGCCGGTCGACTCCAGGGCGACCAGAACGCCGATCTTGCCGAGGCCCGGCGCGATGGCCGAGTGAACGTAGGACACGACAACGCCCGCCGGGACCGACAGCTTGGCCGAGCGGCGGATGTTCATGTTCTCGCCGATGGTGGCGATCAGGTTGGTCAGCTCTTCCTGGACCGTGCGGCCGGCGTCCGGATAGGCGGTGCCCTTCAGGCCCTCGACGTCGCCCGAACCGGACAGGACCAGCTCGGCGGCCTTCAGGGAGAAGGCCTGGAACTTGTCGTTGCGCGCGACGAAGTCGGTCTCGGCGTTCACCTCGACGACGGCGCCCGCGGTGCCGGCGGTGGCGACGGCAACCAGGCCCTCGGCGGCGACGCGGCCGGACTTCTTGGCGGCGGCGGCGAGGCCCTTCTTGCGCAGCCAGTCAACGGCGCCCTCGAGGTCGCCCTGGGTCTCGGCCAGCGCCTTCTTGCAGTCCATCATGCCCGCGCCGGTCTTCTCGCGCAGTTCCTTGACGAGCGCGGCGGTAATCTCGGCCATGGTTTCGCCCTCTTCCTTCCGAACAGATCCAAGCGGATCGGGTTGATCCAAACAACTCATAAAAAAGGCAGCCGGGCCATAGGTCATAAGGCCCGGCTGCCCCGTATCACCGGGATCAGGCCTGGGCTTGCTCAGCCGGCGCGGCCTCTTCCGCTTCGGCTTCCGGCAGCTGCTCGGCCGGAGCCTCCTCGCTGGAGCCGACGTCGATGCCGGCGGCGCTCATCTCGGCCTGCAGACCGTCGAGCACGGCGCCGTTCACCAGCTCGCAGTACAGGTCGATGGCGCGCAGGGCGTCGTCGTTGCCCGGGATCGGGAAGGCCACGCCGTCCGGATCGGAGTTGCTGTCGATCACCGCGATGACCGGGATGCCGAGCTTGTTGGCTTCCTTGACCGCGATCGACTCCTTGTTGGTGTCGATGATGAAGAGGACGTCCGGCAGGCCGCCCATCTCCTTGATGCCGCCCAGCGCGCGCTCCAGCTTGTCGCGCTCGCGGGTCAGCTCGAGGATTTCGCGCTTGGTCAGGCCCGAGGTGTCGCCGCCCAGGCGCTCTTCCATCTCGCGCAGGCGCTTGATCGACTGGGAGATGGTCTTCCAGTTGGTCAGCATGCCGCCGAGCCAGCGGTGGTTGACGTAGTACTGGCCGCACTTCGACGCGGCCTCGGCCACCTTCTCCTGGGCCTGGCGCTTGGTGCCGACGAACAGGACGCGGCCGCCGCCGGCGACGACATCACGGACGGCCTGCAGGGCGCGGTGCAGCGCTGGGACGGTCTGCTCCAGGTCGATGATGTGCACACCGTTGCGCACGCCGAAGATGTACGTGCCCATCTTCGGGTTCCAGCGGCGGGTGTGGTGACCGAAGTGGACGCCGGCTTCGAGCAGCTGGCGCATGGTGAAAGACGGAATAGCCATTTGGAAAAGTCCTTTTCCGGTTGCTCCGCCGCGGGCACTGTCCGTTTGACAGGACACCGGATCGGGCCATCGGGGTAAAGCCGAGGGACCGCCAGCCCGCGTGAGGTTTTGACGACGGCGCTTACATAGCCCGCCGGAACCGCTTTGGCAACACCGGTTTGGCAATTCGGTCGGGAGCGCGATCCTGTTTTTTCAGCGGCTAACCGCGATCTTGAGCGCTGTGCCAAAGCCGCAGGATCGAAACGGTTTCGTCCTCGCCGATGTCGTAGACGATGACATAGGGACGGACGACGACCAGTTCTCGCGTACCCTCGACCAAGCCCCGGCGACCGCGTCGCGGAAAAACCTGCAGGCTATCTCCCGCCAGAACCGACTCCTGGGCCAAGCGCCGCGCGGCGATCGGATTTTCCTGCGAGATGTACTGCAAAATGCGGACGAGATCAGCACGCGCTGCCGCTCGCCAGACGACCGTCACAGGTCGCGAGTTTCCGGTGGCTCCGCACCGAACTCACCCTCGGCCATCCGCAACAGCCATTCCCGCATCTGCTCGTGCGGAACGCCGCGCCGGTCTGCGCGCGCCTTTGCCACCGCAGCCTTCAGGGCGTCGGATTCCGCGGCTTCATCGTCGATCTGGCGGGCGAGGTTCGGCATGGCTTGAATATGACATCCCGGCACGGCCTTTTCCAGCTGTGCACCCGATTACAGCTCCACCACCTCCACCACGCCCGGCACCGCCTTCAGCGCGGCGCGGCTCTGGTTGGTGATGTTGAAGGAACCGGGAAGCTGGATCTCCACCTCCTTCAACGGGTCGATCTCCACCAGCAGGTGGATCTTTCCCTTGCCGCGGGCCAGCCGCTCCAGCATGCCGCGGATGCTCTCCACCGGACCGCCGTCGCGCACCACCACCTTCAAACCGTCGGAGACCTGGGCGACGGCGTCCTCCAGCGGCTTCACCTCCTGGCAGGTCAGACGGATGTCCTCGCCGTTCATCTGGACGTCCACAGTCATCAGGACCGGGCGTCCGGCCTCCAACAGGTCGCGGTTGGTCGCCAGCACCTCGGAGAAGACCGTCACCTCATAGCCGCCGCTGCCGTCGGACAGTTCCACGAAGGCGAAACGGTTGCCCGACTTCGCCGTCTTCTCCTTGCGGCTGACCACGATGCCGGCGACGCTGCGCCGGGTCGAGCCGCCGCCGGTCACCGCCGTGGCGAGGTCCGCCGAGCGCACCACACGCATGCGGGCCAGCGGACCGGCGAAGGCGTCCAGCGGGTGGGCGGACAGGTAGAAGCCGATGGCGCCGAACTCGTGTTTCAGCTTCTCCAGCGGCTCCCACTCCTTGACCTTGGGCAGGTCCGGCTCCTTCAGGCCTCCGCCAGCGCCGCCGAACAGGTTGCCGATGCCGCTGTCGCGCTCGGCCGCCTCGGCCTGGGCGTAGCGGATCAGTGTCTCCAGCGCCGCATGCACCTGGGCGCGGTTGGGGTTGATCCCGTCGAAAGCGCCGGCGCAGGTCAGGTTCTCCAACTGGCGCTTGTTGATGGTCTTCAGGTCGAGGCGGCGGGCGAAATCGAACAGGCTCCTATAGGGGCCGTTCTTGCGCCGCTCCTCCACAACCGCCTTCATGGCGGGAAGGCCGACGCCCTTCACCGCGGCCAGCGCGTAGCGCACCGCCTTGGTGCCGTCGGGCAGCGCCTCGACCCCGAAGATGCTGTCGGACTTGTTGATGTCCGGCGTCAGCAGCTTGATCTTCAGCCGCACCAGCTCCTGCCGGAAGACGTTCAGCTTGTCGGTGTTGCCGAGGTCGAGCGTCATCGACGCCGCCATGAACTCCACCGGGTGGTTCGCCTTCAGATAGGCGGTGTGGTAGGCGACCAGGGCGTAGGCGGCGGCGTGGCTCTTGTTGAAGCCATAGCCGGCGAACTTGGCCACCTGATCGAAGATCATGCTGGCCTGATCGGGGTCCACGCCCTTGTCCTTGGCGCCGACGACGAACTTGTCGCGCTCCTTGTCCATCTCCTCCTTGATCTTCTTGCCCATGGCACGGCGCAGAAGATCGGCGCCGCCCAGCGAATAGCCGGACAGCACCTGGGCGATCTGCATGACCTGCTCCTGGTAGATCATGATCCCGAAGGTCTCCTTCAGGATCGGCTCCAGGGCCGGATTCATGTAGTCGGGCAGCTCCTCCCCGTTCTTCACCTTGATGTATTTGGGGATGTTGTCCATCGGGCCGGGGCGGTAGAGCGACACCAGCGCGATGATGTCCTCCAGCCGGTTCGGCTTCAGCCGGCGCAGCACGTCGCGCATGCCCGAGCTTTCCAACTGGAACACGCCGGTCGATTCGGCGCGGCCGAGGATCTCGTAGCTTCTGGGGTCGTCGAGCGTGACCGTGGTCAGGTCCGGCTTGTCCTCGATCAGGTCCACCGCCGTCTTCAGCACGGTCAGAGTCTTCAGGCCGAGGAAGTCGAACTTCACCAGACCGGCCTGCTCGACGAACTTCATGTTGAACTGGGTGACCGGCATGTCCGACCGCGGGTCCCGGTACAGCGGCACCAGATCGTGCAGCGGGCGGTCGGCGATCACCACGCCCGCCGCGTGGGTCGAGGCGTGGCGGTACAGCCCTTCCAGCTTCAGCGCGATGTTGACGAGGCGCGCCACCGTCTCGTCGCCGTCGCGGGCTTGGCGCAACATCTCCTCGCTGTCCAGCGCCTGCTGGAGCGTCACCGGGTTGGCCGGGTTGTTCGGCACCAGCTTGCAGATCTTGTCCACCTGCCCGTAGGGCATCTGCAGCACGCGCCCGACGTCGCGCAGCACCGCGCGGGCCTGCAGCTTACCGAAGGTGATGATCTGGGCGACGCGGTCGTAGCCGTACTTGTCCTGGACGTAGCGGATCACCTCTTCGCGGCGGTCCTGGCAGAAGTCCACGTCGAAGTCGGGCATCGACACGCGTTCAGGATTCAGGAAGCGCTCGAACAGCAGGCCGAAGCGCAGCGGGTCCAGGTCGGTGATGGTCAGCGCCCAGGCGACGACCGAGCCCGCGCCCGAACCGCGGCCCGGACCCACCGGGATGTCGTGCGACTTGGCCCACTTGATGAAGTCCGACACGATCAGGAAGTAGCCGGGGAACTTCATCGACACGATGACGTCCAGCTCGAACTCCAGCCGTTCGAAATAGGTCTTGCGGGTCTCCGCGCGCTGCTCCGGCGTCATGTCCGGGGTGTAGACGACGCTGTTCAGCCGCATCTCCAGACCCTCGCGGGACTGGGCGCGCAGTTCCTCCCCCTCGTCGCGGCCGCCCTCGCAGGGGAAGGGCGGCAGGATCGGCTTAATCGGCTTCAGCAGGAAGGAGCAGCGCCGGGCGATGGCGACCGTGTTGTCCACCGCCTCCGGCAGGTCCTTGAACAGGTCCCGCATCTCCTCGGCCGACTTGAAGCGGTGGTCGGGGGTCAGGCGGCGGCGCTCGGTCTGACCGATGTAGGCGCCCTCGGCGATGCAGAGCAGCGCGTCGTGCGCCTCGTACATGTCTTCGGTCGCGAAATAGCAATCGTTGGTGGCGACCAGCGGCAGGTCGTGGGCGTAGGCGAGGTCGATCAGCGCCGGCTCGATGGCGTCCTCAATCACCGCGAAATGGTCGCGGTGGCGCTGAAGCTCGACATAGAGCCGGCCGGGGAACAGCCGCTTCAACCGCTCCAGCACGTCGAGCGCCAGATCCTTCTGCCCCTCGCCCAGCAGCCGACCGACCGAGCCGGCGGGACCGCCGGTCAGCGCGATCAGCCCGGCGGAATGGCCCTCCAGCGCGTCCAGCGGGATCTGCGGCCCGGCCATCGGATCCGATTCCAGGAAGGCCTTGGACACCAGCTTCATCAGGTTCCGGTAGCCCTCGTCGGTCTGGCAGAGCAGGACGAGCTGGTCGGGGACCGACGCCGCCTTGCCCGGCAGGCCCGGCTTGCCGTTGGCGGGTCCGACTCGGGTGATGCCCAGGACCGTGCCGATGATCGGCTGCACACCCGAATCCGCGGCGGCCAGCGCGAACTCCAGCGCGCCGAACAGGTTGCCGGTGTCGGTCACGGCGACCGCCGGCATCCCCTTCTTCTGGCAGAGCTTGACCAGCTCCTTCACCTTGATGGCGCCCTCTGACAGGGAATAGGCGGAGTGGACGCGCAGGTGGATGAAGTCGGCGTGGGGCATGGCGGAGATGGGCACCGGTTCCAGCGAAGGGGGACGTCTCCCCTAGTCGTCGCGCATCCGGCCCCGCACTGCAAGGGACCAAGCGCGGGCCCGGCCATGCGGCGATGCGCCAACCCTGTCGAGGGTAAGGGAAGATTCCCCGATCATGCGTGTTCGTGCTATCGAAAGAGGCAGAGCCACGATCCGAGAATGACCCGTTCCATGCGCCGCATCCGCTCCAGCGCCGTCCTGGCGGTGCTGGCGGCCACGCTCCTCACGGCTTGCCAGACCACCGGCGCCCCCGCACCGTCCGCGGAGCAGACCCACCGGCCGCCGCCGACCGCTACGCCCGCCTCCCCCCTGTCCGACGCGCCGGGGCGCGTCGTCGCGCAGAACAAGGGCTGGGTCGTGCGGGCGCATCCGGCGACCAAGACCGGCTCGGCCTATTGCTACGCCACGCGGGCGGACGACTCCTCCCCCCTCTCCTTCCGGGCGACGGCGAAGGGGGCGGCCATGCTGGTCAACGCCGACCAGCACGCCCAGGCCGGCAAGGACACGGAAAGCCGCCTGACCGCCATCTTCCCCGACGGCGAGACCATGGCGCTGGAGGCCAGCCCCCTGCCCGACGGCGGCGTGGTGGTGCCGGTCGAGTTGCCGAAGTACGAGGACCTGTTCGAGCCCTTCATGCGGTCGCGCGCGGTGACGCTGCAGCGGGACGGCGGCGGGACGGAGATCGGCGACGTCAATCTCGGCGGCTCCTCCTGGGCGCTGGCCGCGCTGGACGAGTGCCGCATCCTTCACACGGAGAAGTAAAGCACAGCGAGCGATCCCACCCTCCTTGCGTGCTGTTGCGCCGCGTTGACCGCCACGCCTTGCGGGTCTAGCCTCGGCCCCATGCGCACCGCCCACATCGCTCTGGCCCTTGCCGTCGCGGCAATCTGGGGCTTCAACTTCGTCGCCATCAAGGTCGGCCTCGCGGATTTCCCGCCGATCCTGTTCTGCGCCCTGCGCTTCGCGCTGGCGGCTCTGCCGCTTCTCGTGCTGGGGGTTCGCGGCGGTCCGCCGGTGCCCTGGCGTTTCATCCTGGGCATCGGGATGGTGCTGGGGGTGGTGAAGTTCTCGCTGCTGTTCGTCGGGATGGACATCGGCATGCCGGCGGGACTGTCCTCGCTGGTGCTGCAGTTGCAGGCCTTCTTCACCGCCCTGTTCGCCGCGCTGGTGCTGGGGGAGCGGCCCGGTCCGAAGCAGGTGCTGGGCATGGCGGTGGCCTTCGCCGGGATCGGCCTGATCGCGCTGGAGATGCCGGCGGGCGATTCGCTCCTCGGGCTGGGGCTGGTCGTGGCCGCCGCGGCCACCTGGGGCGTGGCGAACCTGCTGATGAAGCAGGCCAGGGCGCCGGACCTGTTCCGCATGATGCTGTGGGTCAGCGTGGTGCCGCCGATCCCGTTGCTGCTGCTGTCGCTAGGGTTGGAGGGGCCGGACCGGGCGTGGCAGGCCCTGACCCATCTGACGCCGCTGGGCGTCGGGGCGGTGGCTTACATCGCCTTCGGGGCGACGCTGTTCGGCTTTGCCGCCTGGGGCTTCCTGCTGCGCCATTACCCGGCGAGCCTGGTGGCGCCCTTCTCGCTGCTGGTGCCGGTCTTCGGCATGAGTTCAAGCGCGCTGGTCCTGGGGGAGAGCTTCACCCCGCTGAAGATGGCCGGCGCGCTTCTGGTGCTTGCCGGGCTGGCGGTGGCCGTGCTGAAGCTGCCCTCTGCACGGCCCGCCACCCTTCGGCCCTGACAAAGGCCTGATCGCTCAGGTCAGGTTCTTCTTGAGGAACTCCACGGACCGGCCCCAGGCGAGGTCCGCCGCCTCCTTGTTGTAGCGCTCCGCCGACGTGTCGTTGTGGAAGGCGTGATTCACGTTGTCGTACATGAAGAGTTCGTAGGACTTGCCGCCCTTTTTCAGGGCCTCCTCGTAGGCTGGCACCTTGGCGTTCACATTGTTGTCCAGCCCAGCATAGTGGAGCTGGAGCGGCGCCTTGATCGTGGTGACCAGCGCCGGGTCGGGCGCCGGGCCGTAGAAGACGACGCCTGCCTTGAGGTCCGGCGCCTTGATGGCCAGCCGGTTTGTCATGCCGCCGCCCCAGCAGAAGCCGATGGCCCCCACCTTGGCGTTGGAGTAGCGGTAGGCCATCAGGTCGCTCATCGACGCGATCAGGTTGTTCACCGTCTTGTCGGGGTCGAGCTGGCCAATCATCTCGCGGGCACGGTCGGGGTCCTGCGGGGTGCCGCCCAGCGGGGACAGCAGATCCGGGGCCATGGCGACGAAGCCGGCCACCGCCAGCCGCCGCGTCACGTCCTCGATGTAGGGGTTCAGGCCACGGTTCTCGTGGATCACCACCACCGAGGGCGCCTGCTCCGCCAGCTTCGGGCGGGCCCGGTAGGCCTGAACGTCGCCGGTCGCCCCCTGGAAGGTGACGCGGTCCGTGGCGATTCGGCTGTCGTCCTCCGGAACCTCGGCGGCCAGGGCGTAGTTCGGCTCGATCTGGGAGAGGATCGCCGGAATGGCCGCCGCGCTGCCCGCCAGCACCGCCAGCCGCTCCAGGAAAACGCGGCGCGGCAGCGGCCTGTGGGTGTACTCGTCGTACAGGTCGATGATTTTCTGGTCCATCCCTCACCCTTCCGATCGGTTTTGACCTTAAGCCTGAGCTGGCCAAGCCTGTGCCGGAGTGTGGGGTGCGGAACCGGGACTGACAACTCCCCGAGGATCAGTTTTTAGTGATCAGGCCGGGTTGGACCGATGCTCAACCAAAAGCCCGTCGCTCATTTCCAGCACCCGATCCATGCGGTTCGCAAGCTCCAGGTTGTGGGTGGCGATCAGCGCGCCGACCCGCGCCTGCCGCACGATGGCGGTCAGCATGGCGAACACCCCCTCCGCCGTGTGCGGGTCGAGGTTGCCCGTGGGTTCGTCGGCGATCAGCAGGCCCGGTCCGTTGGCCAGCGCGCGGGCGATGGCGACCCGCTGCTGCTCGCCGCCCGACAGGCGGGCCGGGCGGTGGCCGGCGCGCGGCTCCAGCCCGACCATGCGCAACAGCTCCAGGGCGCGCTCGCGGGCGGTGCGCTTCGCCACGCCGTTGATCATCTGCGGCAGCACGATGTTCTCCAGCGCGGAGAATTCCGGGAGCAGGTGATGGAACTGGTAGACGAAGCCGACCGAGCGGCGGCGCACCTCCGTCCGCTTCCCGTCGTCCAGGGCGGACACGTCGGTCCCGGCGATCCGCACGGTGCCCGCCGTCGGCCGCTCCAGCAGGCCGGCGATGTGCAGCAGGGTCGATTTGCCGGCGCCCGACGGGCCGACCAGCGCGACCAGCTCGCCCGCATGGACGGTCAGCTCCGCCCCGCGCAGCACATGAAGCTCCGTCCCCGCCTGCTCGAAGGTGCGGACGATCCCCGACAGTTCCAGCATCGGCTCACTCATAGCGCAGGGCCTCCACCGGATCGAGGCGTGCCGCCCGCCAGGACGGGTAGACGGTGGCGGCGAAGGACAGGCCCAGCGCCATGAAGGTGACCTGGATCACCTCCGACCAGTCGATCTTCGCCGGCAATTGCGACAGGAAATAGATCTCGGCGTTGAACAGGTTGGTGCCGGTCAGGGCCTGGATGCCCTGGCGTATCGTCTCGATGTTCAGCGCGAAGGACACGCCCAGGGCCACCCCCACCAGCGTCCCCGCCACCCCCACCGAGGCGCCGGACAGGAAGAAGATGCGCATGATCATGCCACGGGTGGCGCCCATGGTGCGCAGGATGGCGATGTCGCGTCCCTTGTCCTTCACCAGCATGATCAGGCTGGAGATGATGTTGAAGGCGGCCACCGTGATGATCAGCGACAGGATCAGGAACATCACGTTGCGCTCGACCTGGAGCGCCGTGAAAAAGCTGGCGTTGGACTGCTGCCAGTCGACCACCCGCCCCACCCCGGCCACCGCCGACTGGATGGCGTCGCGTGCCGCGCGGATCTGGGTCGGATCGCTGACGAAGACCTCCAGCGAGGTCACCGCCTCACCCGTGCGGAAGAAGGCCTGGGCCTCTGGCAGAGGCAGGAAGATGAAGCTGTTGTCGTATTCGAACATGCCGACGTCGAACACGGCGCCGATGGTGAAGCTGCGCATCCTCGGCACGGTGCCGAAGGCGGTGACGTTGCCCTGCGGCGCGATCAGGGTCATCTGGTCGCCGACCGCCAGCCCCAGCCGCTGCGCCATGCGGATGCCGATGGCGATGTTGTCCTCTCCGAAGGCCTCCACCGTGCCGCGCACGATGTTGCGCGACAGCGTCGGCCGCACCCGGAAATCCTCCGGCCGCACGCCGCGCACCACCGCGCCGGAAGCGACGCCGCGCACCGAGACCAGCGCCTGGCCCTCCACCGTCGGCGTCACCCCGACCACGCCGGGCACGCCCTGGAGGCGCTGCACCAGCGGGTCGTAATCGGGCAGCGGGCCGCCGTGGACGCTGTAGACGTTCAGGTGGCCGTTCAGGCCGAGCACGCGGCCCAGAAGCTCCGCCCGGAAGCCATTCATCACCGACATCACGATGATCAGCGTCGCCACGCCGAGCGCGATGCCCAGCAGCGAGAATCCCGCGATGACCGAGATGAACCCTTCCTGGCGGCGCGCCCGCAGATAGCGCATCGCGACCATGCGTTCGAAGGCGGAGAAGATCATGCGGCTCCCGATGAGCGAAGGGCGGGCGACGGAGGCCCGGCAAAAGCAAAGGCGGCGGACCGCAACCAGTCCGCCGCCCCGCAACATAAGTGCTTAACCGTGGCAGGAAAAGGGCGACCTTCCAAGGCGCCCGCTCCCCCGCCCCACGGTGTTACGCCGAGAGCTTCTCCAGCGCGCTCTCCACCGACAGCTCCTGCTTCTCGCCGGTGGCGCGGCGCTTCAGCTCGACCACGCCGTTCTTCAGGCCGCGCGGCCCGACGACAAGTTGCCACGGCAGGCCGATCAGGTCCATGTCGGCGAACTTCACGCCCGGACGCTCGTCGCGGTCGTCGTACAGCACGTCCAGCCCGTTGGCGCGGAGCTTGTAGTACAGCTCCTGGCAGACGCGGTCGGTCTCGGCGTCGCCGACCTTCAGGTTGACGAGCCCGACGTTGAAGGGCGCCACGGCGTCCGGCCAGATGATGCCGTTGTCGTCGTGGCTGGCCTCGATGATGGCGCCCATCAGGCGCGACACGCCGATGCCGTAGGAGCCCATCTCCACCGGAACCGGCTCGCCGCCCGGACCGGCGACGACGGCGTTCATCGGCTTCGAGTACTTGGTTCCGAAGTTGAAGATGTGGCCGACCTCGATGCCGCGCGCGGACACCAGATCCGACTCCGCGACCGGGCAGTTGCCCGGCTCGTGCTTCTCGTCGGTCGCCGCGTAGATCGAGGTGTAGGTGTCGAAGAAGGGCTGCAGGTCCTCGTCGAAGCCCGGCGCGTTCTGCAGCACGTCCAGGGTCAGCCAATCCTTGTGGCAGAAGACGCCGCTCTCACCGGTCTCGGCCAGGATGATGAACTCGTGGCTCAGGTCGCCGCCGATGGGGCCGGTGTCGGCGCGCATCGGGATGGCCTTCAGCCCCATGCGGGCGAAGGTGCGCAGATAGGCCAGGAACATCTTCTGGTACGAGCGCCGGGCGCTGACCGGGTCGATGTCGAAGCTGTAGGCGTCCTTCATCAGGAACTCGCGCCCGCGCATCACCCCGAAACGGGGGCGGATCTCGTCCCGGAACTTCCACTGGATGTGGTAGAGGTTCAGCGGAAGCTGACGGTAGCTCTTCACGAAGGCACGGAAGATGTCGGTGATCATCTCCTCGTTCGTCGGGCCGAACAGCATCTCGCGGTCGTGGCGGTCGGTGATGCGCAGCATCTCCTTGCCGTAATCGTCGTAGCGTCCGCTTTCCTTCCACAGCTCCGCCGACTGGATGGTCGGCATCAGCAGTTCCTGGGCGCCGGCGGCGTCCTGCTCCTCGCGGACGATCTGCTCGATCTTCTTCAGGACCCGGTGGCCCAGCGGCAGCCAGGCGTAGATGCCGGCGCTGGTCTGGCGGATCATCCCGGCCCGCAGCATCAGGCGGTGCGAGACGATCTGCGCCTCGGTCGGGGTCTCCTTGAGGGTCGGCAGGAAGAAGGTGGACAGCCGCATGGCTCTGCTCTCGGTTTCGAGGGGATTCGTCCGGCGGTACGCCGGGCCGCAACAGGGACAGGGACTTTAGGAAGCCACCGCGCGCTTGTCCATCGTCACGGCGTGCATCCGGGGGTGAACCGGCCTATCGGACGGTGCGGCAATAGGCGTAGACCTCCGCCTCGCTCGGTGCGCCGATGGGCTGGCCGTTGAAGAAGAGCCGGTTGGCGTACCAAGTCAGATAGCCAACCTCGACGCCCGGCGCCGCCCCACCCTGTGGCACCGGGAAGCCCATGCGGCGGGCAAAGTCGATGGTCACCGGGATGTCGAACCGCTCCAGCGGCGGCGCAGCCCCCGCCGAGCCCGGCAGGTCGGCGGGAGCCACCGCCTTGCCATTCACGTCAACGCCCGGCGTGTACTCCACCCCCGCCGCAGGACGATGGGCCGTGAGGAACCGGCAAGCGGACAGGTCGACCGGCTGCGCGGCCGCCCCAGTGGAAAGCGCCAGAAAAGCGACGAGAAGGGGAACGGAGCGGCGGATCATGGCGGACCTCAGCCTTGGGCGGCGGCGGATTGCTTCATGGACTTCCAGTAGGTAGCGAGATAGGGCATGCCCTTCTCGGCCTCCTCCTGGGTGCGGGCCGACTGCCGGATGTACTTGCCGAGGAAGGGCTTGTTCACGAACTCCATGTCGACAGCCGCCTTCAGCACCAGGAATTCGCCGATCCGGTCCGGCAGGTTGTAGTGCCATTTCTGAAGGCAGTCCGAGGTCACCCCCGGCTTGGCCTGATCCTGGCCCGACAGGTAGAATTCCTGGTGATGGTATTGATTGATCTCCTTCCAGGCCTGGAAGATGCGCGCCGGCTTGACGCGAATCAGCCCCTTCAACACCTTGATGTCGTCATGGAACAGCGGCAGGTAGCCGCGACGCTCCGCCTGCTCGTTCAGCATGGTGTAGAGGCCGGCCATGACATCGCCTTCCGCGCCCTGCTCGCCGGTCTTCCTTTCCGGCTTGTCCGCCTTCCGCCCGAACAGCGAGGCGAAAAAGCCCTTCTTCTTGGCCGGCGCCGACCCGCCGCTGTCCGCCCCCACCTTCCGCTCGTCCCACAGCGCGTCCCAGGCGTAATCCCAGGCGGTGAAGACGGCGTTCGAGCGGTCGTCGAGCACGGTCAGCAGATAGTCGCGCCCGTCCCGCGGCCAATCCACATCGCCGACGATGGCCCGCACCGGACGGCGGCTGAGCAGCACCGGGAAGATCCCGACGCGCACCAGTTCGGCGTAGATTTCCTGAAAGGACGGGGTCAGCGCAAAGGGGAGCTTGGCCGCCGGCTGCTCTTCGGGGGTCAGCAGTTCAAGACTTTTGCGAGTGCGGTCGAGAAGTTCGGTGGTCAGAATGGCCGCGAACTGCTCGAATTTCTCATTGTCACCCGCGGTCATCGGCGCCTCGACATCGTTCTCCCCGCTGACGGTCGCAAGCCCGGCTGCGAATGCCGACGCGCTTGAATCGAAAGTCGGAACGGACGCTTGCCCGCTTCCTGCACAGTGGATCAGCTATAGCCGATAAAGGGTTAATTCATTCTGTACCGAAGCACAACGCTCCGTCCACCTACGAACGAACCTCGGCGCGGAGATCGTGAGCCGACCAGGACGAAAAAAGGACCGCGCGGCGATCGCGGCGCGGCCCGAGGTTTAGGGAGGAATCGCCACCAGGCGTCGGAAAAGAGGGAAGAACCCCTCTCGTCACACAAAGTACATTGAACCCGGCACCACCCGATGACAAGACGGAATTTGGACTAAACCAAGTCGTCAGAAAAGAATTCGCAGATTTCGCCCAAGACCTAGGCGGTTGATTACGTCATAGGCGCTGCTGTGCCCGTTTTATGAGCGTCGTATCCTGCGAACCCCTGCTGAACGGCGGCCATCCAGGGAGGGTCGAGCGCGGCGACCTCGGACCAGACCGGGCAGCGGGGCTGATGCGCGCCCGGCAGATAGCCGAGGCTCATCAGGAATTCGCCGGTGATCTCGCCGCCGGTGAAGCGGAAGGTGCGCTTGAACAGCCGGACCCACTCCGCTTTGCTCAAGGGGTGGTGGGCGCGCAGCCAGCCGTCGAACGACCCGTGCGTCCCGCGCAGGGCCACGATCCGCCGCGCGTTCTCGATGGCGGCGTCGATCTTCAGCCGGTTGCGGATGATCCCGGGATCGGCGAGAAGCCGTTCCCGCTCCGCCTCGCCATAGGCGGCGACGCGGTCGATGTCGAAGCCGTTGAAGGCGGCGTGAAAGGCCTCGCGCTTCTTCAGGATGGTCAGCCAGGACAGGCCCGCCTGATTGATCTCCAGAATCAGCCGCTCGAACAGCACCTGGTCGTCGGCGCTGGGAAACCCGTACTCGGTGTCGTGGTAGGGGCCGTGATGCGCGTGGCCGGGCGCCGCGTCGCAATAGGTCAGGCTCACGCGAAGGCTCCATCCGGGAGTGGGATCAGTGCGGCTTGGCCATCTCGCGGAAGGAAATCAGGTCCGACTGCACGATGCCGAAGATGACCAGCCACACCACCGCCGCGACCAGCGTCGTGGCGGCGAATTTCAGGAGGATGCGCGGGCGCTCCGGCGCGCTGCTCGCCATGCCCGGCTCGGGCCGGGCGGGGGTGCGCACGCCCCAGGGCAGCACCGCAAACAGCACCACCCACCAGACGACCACATAGACGCTGATGCCCGTCACCCAGCCCATCGCAGCCTCCCTTCGTCTCAGGCCTGCTCAAGCTCGACCAGGGTCCCGCAGAAGTCCTTGGGGTGCAGGAACAGCACCGGCTTGTCGTGGGCGCCGATCTTCGGCTCGCCGTCGCCCAGGACGCGGGCGCCCTGCGCCTTCATCCGGTCGCGGGCGGCCAGGATGTCGTCCACCTCGTAGCAGATGTGGTGGATGCCACCGGACGGGTTCTTCTCCAGGAAGCCGGCGATTGGCGACTTCTCGCCGAAGGGATGGAGCAGCTCGATCTTCGTGTTGGGCAGGGTGACGAAGACGACGGTGACGCCGTGCGGCGGCAGGTCCACCGGCTGGGACACCGCGGCGCCCAGCGTGTCGCGGTAGAGCGCGGTCGCCGCCGTCAGATCCGGTACGACGATGGCGACGTGGTTCAGCTTCCCGATCATGGGTCCTCCCGAAAGGCGTAAAGTCGGAAACGCTTATACACGGACGAGATGCACGTCCGTCACCG
Organism: Azospirillum sp. UFLA03-27; assembly: GCF_059803775.1. NCBI lineage: Bacteria > Pseudomonadati > Pseudomonadota > Alphaproteobacteria > Rhodospirillales > Azospirillaceae > Azospirillum > Azospirillum sp. UFLA03-27. The sequence goes on from NZ_JAUQTX010000005.1 coordinate 29,616, forward strand.
GCTTCTTGCCGTGCGTCGCGTTGAAGCAGCGGCGGACGGCGATCCGGGCGGCGGCGCGCACCTGCTCGTCGTCGGAGCGGGCCGATTTCGGCATCTCGGCGACGGCCTCGCGCACCGCGTCCACCACGTCGAGCAGCATGTCGCGGTCCGCCGAGTCGTCCAGCAACCCCATCACCGCGATCTGCGGCGCGGTCACCAACTCGCCCTTGCCGTTCATCACCAGCGTGACGACGGCGGCGCCGTTGTGGACCATCCGGTGGCGCGCCCGCATCAGCCCGGTGTCGAGCGGGATCAGCCGCTTGCCGTCCAGCGCCATGCGGCCGGAGCGGACCTGTGCCACCACCCGCGGCGGCGCGTCGGGCGTCAGCCGGATCAGGTCACCGTTACTGGGGACCAGCGCCTCCGGCACCTGACAGGCGCGGGCCAACTTGGCGTGCTCCAACTGGTGGCGCTGCTCGCCGTGGACCGGCATGGCGATGCGCGGGCGCACCCACTGGTACATGCGGACCAGCTCATCCTGCGCCGGGTGGCCGGACACATGGACCGGCGCCTCGTCGGCGGTGACGATGCGGATGCCCTGCCCGACCAGCAAATTCTGCATGCGGCCGATAGCCCGCTCGTTACCCGGAATCTCGCGGGAGGAAAAGATCACCACGTCGCCGCGCTGGAGCGACACCTGCGGATGGTCGTCCGATGCGATGCGGGCGAGCGCGGAGCGCGGCTCCCCCTGGCTGCCGGTGCAGACCAGCACCAGCTTGTCGCGCGGCACGTAGTTGGCGTCATGCTCGGTCAGAAAGGCCGGCAGGTCGGCGAGGTAGCCGTTGGAGCGGGCCGCCTCGTTGATTCGCCACATCGACCGCCCGACCAGCGCGACGTGGCGCCCGTGCGCCGCCGCCGCGTGGGCGATGCTCTCGAGCCGCGCGACGTTGGTGGCGAAGCAGCTCACCGCGACGCGCACGTCGGGAAACTGCCCGATCAGCTCGGTCAGAGTCTTGCGCACGCTTCCTTCCGACCCGGAACTGCCGGGTACCAGAGCGTTGGTGCTGTCGCCGACCAGCGCCAGCACGCCCTCGTCGCCGATGGCGCGCAGCCGCTCCTCGTCGGCCGCCTCCCCCACCAGCGGTTCGGGGTCGAGCTTCCAGTCGCCGGTGTGCAGCACGGTGCCGGCGGCGGTGCGGATCGCCAGGGCGTTCGGCTCGGGGATCGAATGGGTAACCGTCACATACTCGACGGAGAAGGGGCCGACTTCGATGGTGCTGCCCAGCGCCACCTCGTGAACCGGCACCACCCCGGCCAGCCCGCGCTCGTGCAGCTTGGCGCGCAGCACGGCGGCGGTGAAGGGCGTGCAGTAGACGGGAACGCGGAGCTGCGGCCACAGATACTGGATCGCCCCCAGGTGATCCTCGTGCGCGTGCGTCACCACGATGCCCACGAGGTCATGCCGGCGCTCCGCGATGAAGGCGGGGTCCGGCATGATGACGTCCAACCCCGGCATCGTGTCGTCCGCGAAGGAGATGCCGAGATCCACCATCAACCACTTGCCGCGATGGCCGTAGAGGTTGAGGTTCATGCCGATCTCGCCCGAACCGCCCAGCGGCAGGAAGTAGAGCGCGTCGTCCTCGGGAGCGAACAGGTCGCCGTCTCCCTCGACCGGGTGGACGGAGGGAGCGGAGTCGGGTTGGGTCATTGGGCCGTGTTGCGCTTGTGGATCAGGAGGAGGCCGCGCAGCGTGAGTTCGCCGTCGGTGTGTTCGATTACATGGGTTGCCTTGGCGAAAAGCACACCCAGCCCTCCGGTCGCGACGACCGTCATCGGCTCGCCGTACTCCGCCCGGATGCGGTTGACCAGCCCTTCGATCAGGCCGACGTAACCCCAGAAGACGCCGGACTGCATGCACTCGACGGTGTTGGTTCCGATGACGTGGCCCGGCTGCTGGATCTCGACGCGGGGCAGCTTGCTCGCCGCCATCTGGAGCGCCTCCAGCGACAGGTTCAGACCGGGAGCGATGACGCCGCCGCGGTAGTTGCCGTCGCGGTCAACCACGTCGAAGGTCGTCGCGGTTCCGAAGTCGATGACGATCAGCGGCGTCTGGTAGGTGGCCGCCGCCGCGACCGTGTTGACCAGCCGGTCGGCGCCGACCTCATCCGGCCGATCCACGAGCGCGCGGGTGCCGAGATCGACCTCCGGCTGGCCGACCACCAACGGCTCGCAGCCGAAATGGTCCTTGCACAGACGCTTCAGGTTGAAGGTGGCGCCGGGCACCACACTGGCGATGATGGCGCTGTCGATGTCCGCCGGACCCATGCCCTTCAGCGCCATCAGGTGGGTCAGCCAGACCATGTATTCGTCGGCGGTGCGCTTCTTGTCGGTCGCCGTGCGCCACAGGCCGCGCTGTTGGTCGCCCTCATAGATCGCGAACACCACGTTGGTGTTTCCGGCGTCGATGGCGAGCAGCATCTCTCAGGTCTCCACCGCGGGTGGGAAAAACACGTCTCCGGCGGCGATGCGCTGGCGCCCCGCCCCGTCATCCCGATCAAGCAACAGAACGCCGTCGCTGTCCAGATCGGCGAAGGTGCCGGTCAATGTGCGGTCCGGCAGACGGACGACGATGGGCTCGCCCAGCCCCCGCGCCCGCTTCAGCCAAGCGGCGCGCACCGGGCCGAAGCCTTGCTCCGCCCAGACGCCGTACCAGCGCGCCAATTGCTCCGCATAGATTTCCAGCAGCGCCGCGGGCTGCAGCGCCGCCGGAGCGCCCTCCGCCGCCAGCGATGTGGCCGCGTAGTCCGTTCCGTCGGGAAAATGCCGCAGGTTGATGCCGACGCCGAGCACCAGCCAGGACACCCCTCCCCCGGCAGCAGCCTCCGACTCGAGCAGGATGCCGGACAGCTTGCGGCCATGCACCAGAACGTCGTTCGGCCATTTGCAGCGCACGCCGTCGGGATCGGGAAGGACGGCGGCGGCGGTGTCGGCGATGGCGAGCGCCGCCACGAACGAAATCTGCGCCGCCTCGGCCGGCGGGCGCGAGGGACGCAGAATGGTCGAACTGTAAAGATTGCCTTCCGGCGAGGTCCAGGCCCGGCCGCGACGGCCGCGACCGGAGTCCTGCCGCTTCGCCCAGACGATTGTGCCTTCGGCAGCCCCCGAACGCGCGAAGGCCTTCGCCTCGTCGTTCGTGCTGCCGACGGAGTCGAAGGCCATCACCCGGAAGCCCGGAGGCAAGCGCAAGCGCGCCGCCTCCGCTTCATTGCCTGCCGTCATCCGGCGAACAGCGAGGCCGCCGCCGCCGCCGCGTAGTTCAGGATCGGGGCCGGAACCACGAAGAACAGCAGCGTGAACAGGCCGGTGGCGATCAGGATGCCGGTCATCCCGTCGTCACCGATCTTGTCGAACGCCTCCACCGGCTCATCGAAGTACATGATCTTGATGATGCGCAGGTAGTAGTAGGCGCCCACGACGCTGGTCAGAACGCCGATCACCGCCAGCGTGTAGAGCTGCGCCTCGATGGCGGCGAGGAAGACGTAGAGCTTGCTGAAGAAGCCGGCCATCGGCGGGATGCCCGCCATGGAGAACATGAACACCGCCATCGCGCCCGCCAGCAGCGGGTTGGTGCGCGACAGGCCGGCGAGGTCCTTGATCTCCTCGACCATGCGGCCCTGCTGCTTCATGCACAGGATGACAGCGAAGGTGCCGATGTTCATGACGACGTAGACCGCCATGTAGATCAGTACGCCGCGCACGCCCTCCTGGGTGCCGGACGCGAGTCCGACCAGAGCGTAGCCGACGTGTCCGATGGAGCTGTAGGCCATGAGCCGCTTGATGTTGCTCTGGGTGATCGCCGCGAAGGCGCCGAGCGACATCGAGAGGATCGAGCTGACGATGATGATCTGCTGCCACTGGTGGGCCAGATGACCGAACGGCTCGATCAGCAGGCGGGTGAACAGCGCGATGGCGGCGACCTTCGGGGCGGCGGCGAAGAAGGCCGTGACCGGAGTCGGCGCGCCCTCGTAGACGTCCGGCGTCCACATGTGGAACGGAACGGCGGAAATCTTGAAGGCCAGGCCAGCGGCGACGAAGACCAGACCGATGATGACGCCCACCGACGGATGCGCGCCACCGGCGAACAGGGCGGCGATCTTGTCGAAGGAGGTCGTGCCGGCGAAGCCGTAGACCATCGAGGCGCCGTACAGCAGCATGCCCGACGAGAGCGAGCCGAGCACGAAGTACTTCAGGCCTGCTTCCGACGACTTGGCGCTGTCGCGGCGGAAGGCCGCGATGACGTAGAGCGCGAGGCTCTGCGTCTCCAGCCCGACATAGAGGGAGATGAGGTCGTTGGCCGACACCATCATCAACATGCCGAGCGTGGCGAAGAGCATCAGCACCGGGAACTCGAACCGGGCCATCTTCTCGCGCTCGTTGAAGCCGAGCGCGAGGAGAACGGACAGCGAGGCGGCGACAAGGATCAACACCTTCATGAACACGCCGAAGGCGTCCATCACGAAGAGGCCGTTGAAGGTGACGACCCGGCCGGTGCCGTAGCCCATGGACAATATGGCGGCCAGCAGCAGCGCCACCATCGTCATGTAGCCGATGGGGCGCGTGAAGCCGTCGCCGCGGAACACGCCGATCAGCAGCAGGGCCATGCCGGCGCAGGCGAGGAAGATTTCCGGCAGGGCCGGCCAGATGTCGGGAAACACAGCGGTCATGTCGGAACCTCTAGCGCGCGGCGACGGAGACGTCGGCCCCGCCCTGAGCGGCGGCCAGCTTGGTCTGGTAGGTCTGGATCAGCTGCCCGACCGACGCCGAAGTGACGTTCAGGAAGCTGTTCGGGTAGACGCCCATCCACAGCACCACGGCGATCAGCGGCAGGAAGATGGCAACCTCGCGGGTGTTCAGGTCGAACATCGCGCGGACGTCCGCCTTGACCAGCTTGCCGTACACGACGCGGCGGAACAGCCACAGCGCGTAGGCCGGGCCCAGGATCAGGCCGGTGGCGGCCAGGAAGGCGACCCAGGTGTTGTCGCGGAAGGCGCCGAGCAGGACCAGGAACTCGCCGACGAAACCGGAGGTGCCCGGCAGGCCGACCGAGGCCATGGTCATGAACAGGAAGACCACCGCGTACTTCGGCATGTTCTTCACCAGACCGCCGTAGCGGGCGATCTCGCGGGTGTGCAACCGATCATAGACCACGCCGACGCAGAGGAAGAGCGCGCCCGAGACGATGCCGTGCGACAGCATCGTGAAGATCGAGCCCTCGATGCCCTGCTGGTTCAGCGCGAACATGCCGATGGTGACGAAGCCCATGTGGGCGACGGACGAGTAGGCGATCAGCTTCTTCATGTCCTCCTGCGCCAGGGCGACGAGGGAGGTGTAGATCACCGCGACGATCGACAGGGCGTAGACCATAGGGGCGAAATACTCGGTCGCCTCGGGCAGCATCGGGATGTTGAAGCGCAGGAAGCCGTAGCCGCCCATCTTCAGCAGCACGCCGGCCAGGATGACCGACCCGGCGGTCGGCGCCTCGACGTGGGCGTCGGGGAGCCAGGTGTGCACCGGCCACATCGGCACCTTCACCGCGAAGGACGCGAAGAAGGCCAGCCACAGCCAGAGCTGCATGTTGCGCGGGAAGTGGGTCGCCGTGATCGTCGGGATGTCCGTCGTGCCGGCCGCGAAGTACATGGCCAGGATGGCCAGCAGCATCAGGACCGAGCCGAGCAGCGTGTAGAGGAAGAACTTGAACGCCGCGTAGACGCGCCGCGCGCCGCCCCAGACACCGATGATCAGGAACATCGGGATCAGCACGCCCTCGAAGAACATGTAGAAGAGGACGAAATCCAGCGCGCAGAACATCCCCACCATGAGGGTTTCCAGCACGAGGAAGGCGATCATGTATTCCTTCACCCGGGTCTGCACCGCCTCCCAGGAGGAGAGGATGCAGAGCGGCATCAGGAAGGTCGAGAGGATGACGAACAGCATCGAAATGCCGTCCACACCCATGTGGTAGGAGATCCCGAACTCGGGAATCCATGCCGCCTTCTCCACGAGCTGATAGCCCGGGTTGCGCGGGTCGAAGTTGAACCAGATGAACAGCGACAGGACGAAGGTGATGACCGTCGTCCAGAGCGCGACGTAACGGACGTTCCGAACCACATCCGGCGTGTTGCCCCTGCAGAAGAGCAGGATGAGCGCCACACCGGCCAGCGGCAGGAAGGTCGTGAACGACAGGAGCGGCCAGCTAGCCATTGTTCTTGTTCCCCTTCAAACCGCTCAACCGAACACCGAGAGCCAGGCGACCAGCAGCACCACACCGATCACCATCGCGAAGGCGTAGTGATAGACGTAGCCGGACTGGAGGCGGCTGGCGCGCGCCGCGACGTCGCGGGTGGCGGCGGCGATACCATCCGGACCGACACCGTCGATCACGGCGCCGTCGCCGGATTTCCACAGGCCGTAGCCCAGATACTTGGCCGTGCGCACGAACAGGCGGTCGTACAGCTCGTCGAAGTACCACTTGTTGTACAGGAACTGATGCACGCCACGGAACGTGGTGGCGACCTTCTCCGGCAGGCCCGGGATCGCCATGTACATGATGTAGGCGAGCGCGATGCCGATCAGGCCGACGACCAGCGGAGCCAGCTTGACCCAGCCCGGGGTGTGGTGGTGGGCCGCCTCGATGCTGTTGTTGTCCGCCAGCACCAGGATGGTCTTACCCCAGAAATGCTCCATGCTGTGGCCGATGAACAGCTCGTGGAAGCCGAAGCCGGCGAACAGGGCGCCCACCGCCAGGACGGCCAGCGGGATCAGCATGACGATCGGCGATTCATGGGCGTGGTCGAAGACCGACTTCTCCATCCGCGGCTTGCCGTGGAAGGTCATGAACAGCAGACGCCAGGAGTAGAAGGCGGTCAGCAGGGCGGCGGCGATGCCGAGCGCGAAGGCGAACTTGCCGACCGGGCTGGCCGAGGCGAAGGCCGCCTCCAGGATCATGTCCTTGGAGTAGTAGCCGGCAAAGAACGGCAGACCGGCCAGCGCGAGGTTGCCGATCCACATCACCGCGTAGGTGAAGGGGATCTTCCTCCAGACGCCGCCCATGTTGCGCATGTCCTGCTCATGGTGCAGGGCGTGAATCACCGAACCGGCGCCAAGGAACAGCAGGGCCTTGAAGAAGGCGTGCGTGAACAGGTGGAACATCGCGGCACCGTAGGCGGAGACGCCCGCGGCGAAGAACATGTAGCCGAGCTGGCTCATGGTCGAATAGGCGATGACGCGCTTGATGTCGAACTGGGTGAACCCGATGGTCGCCGCGACGAAGGCCGTCAGGGCGCCGACCACGGCCACGATCTCCAGCGCCGTCGGGGCGTATTCGAAGACCGGGGACAGGCGGCAGACCATGAACACACCGGCGGTCACCATGGTGGCCGCGTGGATGAGCGCCGACACCGGGGTCGGGCCTTCCATGGCGTCCGGCAGCCAGGTGTGCAGGCCGAGCTGGGCCGACTTGCCCATGGCGCCGATGAAGAGCAACAGGCAGGTGACGGTCAGCGCGTCGAAGTTCCAGCTGAGGAAATGCAGCGTCTGGCCGGCCAGCTCCGGCGCCTTGGCGAAGATCGCGTCGAACTGGACGGAGCCCGTCAGCACGAAGATCGCGAAGATGCCAAGCACGAAGCCGAAGTCGCCGACGCGGTTGACCAGGAAGGCCTTGATCGCCGCGTTGTTGGCCGAGGGCTTCTCGTACCAGAAATTGATGAGCAGGTAGGAGGCGAGACCCACGCCTTCCCAGCCGAAGAAGAGCTGCACGAGGTTGTCGGCCGTCACCAGCATGAGCATGGCGAAGGTGAACAGCGACAGATAGCCCATGAAGCGCGGCTTCTGCGGGTCCTCGGCCATGTAGCCGATGGAGTAGAGGTGGACCATCGACGACACGGTGTTGACCACCACCAGCATGACCGCGGTGAGCTGGTCGACGCGCAGCGCCCACGACACGTCCAGGCCACCGCTGCGCATCCAGCTCATCAGCTCGATCGTGCGGGGATGCCCGCCGACGGCGACGTCGAAGAACAGCACCCAGGACAGGACCGCGGAGAGCAGGACGGCACCGGTGGTGACGAACTGCGCGGCGCGGTCGCCCACGGTGGGCGGCCCGGCGACGACATGATGGTCGTCGTGGCCGTCATCGTGATGCTCGTCGTGAGCGTGCGTGTCGTGCGCATGGGCATCATGCGCATGGGCGTCGTGGCCATGACCGTGGTCATGCCCATGATGATCGTGGCCGCCGGCGTGCGCCGGCTCCGCCTTCGGCCCGCCGAACAGGGCGATGGAACCCGCGACGAGGAACGCCAGGAGCGGGAGGAATACGACAAGGACTTCCATGGCGCTGCCTTAGCCCCTCATCAGATTGATGTCTTCGACCCGGATGGATCCGCGGTTGCGGAAGTACACCACCAGGATGGCGAGACCGATGGCCGCCTCGGCGGCGGCGACGGTCAGGATGATCATGGAGAAGACCTGCCCGACCAGATCGTTCAGGAAGACCGAGAACGACACCAGATTCAGGTTCACGGCGAGCAGCATCATCTCGATCGACATCAGGATGATGATGACGTTCTTCCGGTTGAGGAAGATGCCGAGGACGCCGAGCGTGAAGATGATGGCCGAGACCGTCAGATAATGCCCGAGACCGATTTCCATGATCACACGCCCTCCCCGGTCGGCACCTTGCGGATGGCGACCACGTCCTCGCGCCGACGGGCGAGCTGGGAGCCGATGTTCTGCTTCCGGACACCCTCACGCTGACGCAGGGTCAGGACGATGGCGCCGATCATGGCGATCAGCAGCACGATGCCCGACGCCTGGAACAGATAGACGTAGTGGGTGTAGATCAGCTGGCCGAGCTGCTCGGTGTTGGTCGCTCCAGCCATCGCCGCGACCGGAGCCGATGCGGCCTTCTCCGCCGCCGGCGCGATGATCCAGCCGCCGAGCACGGCGGCCAGTTCGGCCAGCAGGATGAGACCGATCAGCCCGCCGATCGGCAGGTACTGGAGCGCGCCCGCCCGCAGCTCGCGGAAGTTGATGTCGAGCATCATCACCACGAACAGGAACAGGACCGCGACCGCGCCCACATAGACGATCACCAGGATCATCGCGATGAACTCGGCCCCGAGCAGCACGCACAGGCCGGCGGCCTGGAAAAAGGCCAGGACCAGATAAAGGACCGAATGAACCGGATTCCGCGCCGAGATGACCATCACACCGGAGGCCACCAGCAGCGCGGCAAAGACGTAGAAGGCGATGCCTTGAACAATCATCGTTATCCCCGTTTCCGCTTACCGCACTGCAACGACTTACCGGTACGGCGCCTCGGCCGCGAGGTTCTGGGCGATTTCCGCTTCCCAGCGGTCGCCGTTCGCCAGCAGCTTCTGCTTGTTGTAGAAAAGCTCTTCACGGTTCTCGGTGGAGAACTCGAAGTTCGGGCCCATCACGATGGCGTCCACCGGGCAAGCCTCCTGGCAATAGCCGCAGTAGATACACTTCGTCATGTCGATGTCGTAGCGCGTGGTGCGGCGGCTGCCGTCCTCACGCGGTTCGGCCTCGATGGTGATGGCCAGGGCCGGACACACCGCCTCGCACAGCTTGCAGGCGATGCAGCGCTCCTCGCCGCCGGGATACCGGCGCAGGACGTGCTCGCCGCGGAAGCGGGGGCTGATGGGGCCCTTTTCGAACGGGTAGTTCAGGGTCACCTTGGGCTTGAACATGTAGCGCAGGGTGAGCCCGAGGCCGCCCAACAGTTCGGTCAGGAACAGGCTGCGCGCCGCACGATCGAGGAACGCCATGGCCTCTTCGTCTCCTTCCTAGCGGGCGCCCCGTTCCGGGTAGCGCCCGCGCTTTCTCTTTGAAACTCGATCCGATGGTCCGTTCAGGCGCCGGTCACTTCGGCAGCCAGCCGAACGTCACCAGCACGCCGGCCGTGAGCACGACCCACAGCAGCGAGAACGGCAGGAATACCTTCCACCCCAGACGCATCAGCTGGTCGTAGCGGTAACGCGGCATGGTCGCACGGACCCACACATAGACGAACAGGCAGAAGGCGATCTTCAGGGCGAACCAGATCGGGCCGGGGATCCAGGTGAAGGGCGCGAACGGCAGCGGCGGCAGCCAGCCTCCCAGGAACAGGATGCTGGTCATCGCGCTCATCAGGATCATGTTGGCGTATTCGCCAAGGAAGAAGAGCGCGAAGGGGGCCGAGCTGTATTCCACCATGAAGCCGGCCACCAGTTCCGACTCGCCTTCCGGCAGGTCGAAGGGGGACCGGTTGGTTTCCGCCAGCGCCGAGATGAAGAAGATGACGAACATCGGCAGCAGCGGGATGGCGAACCAGATCGTCTCCTGCGCCTCGACGATCTTCGTCAGGTTCAGCGAGCCGACGCAGAGCAGGACGGAGATGATGACGAGGCCCATCGAGACCTCGTAGGACACCATCTGCGCCGCCGAGCGCAGCGCGCCGAGGAAGGCGTAGCGCGAGTTCGATGCCCAGCCGGCCATCACGATGCCGTACACGCCCAGCGACGAGATCGCGAACAGGTACAGGATACCGACGTTGATGTCGGCCAGCACCATGCCGTAGTCGAAGGGAATGACCGCCCAGGCGACCAGCGCCAGGAAGAAGGTCAGCATCGGCGCCAGATAAAACACGAAGCGGTTCGCGCCGACCGGCAGGATCTGCTCCTTCGCGAACAGCTTCAGGCCGTCCGCAAAAGGCTGCAGAAGCCCGAACGGGCCGACGATGTTCGGACCCTGGCGGAGCTGCATGGCGCCCATGATCTTACGCTCGGCGTAGGTCATGAAGGCCACGGCGACCAGGAGCGGCACGACGATCGCCAGGATCTTGAGGACGATGATAATCAGCGGCAGCAGGAAGCCGCTCCAGAACTCAGCCATGGGTACCGGTCCTCTCCTGAGCGCTCTCGGCGGGCTTCACGAACGTCTCGGCGCAACGAGCCATGGTCACCGAGGCGCGGCTGATCGGGTCGGTCATGTAGTAGTTCGCGACCGGCGACTGGAGCGGGGCCGCGTCGAGCGCGCCCTCCGCGCCGAACGGCGCCCAGGCGGCCGGCGTGACGGTGCCGACCGCCGCGAAGACCGGGTTGACCTCGGCCAGACGGCGACGGATCTGCGTCAGGCTGTCGTAGGGCAGCTTGTGGCCGAGCTGTTCCGACAGGGCGCGCAGGATCTTCCAGTCCTCCCGCGCCTCGCCGGGCGGGAAGGTGGCGAGACGCGCCTGCTGCGGACGACCCTCGGTGTTGACGTAGAGGGCGTTCTTCTCGGTGTAGGCGGCACCCGGCAGGATGACGTCGGCGCGGTGGGCGCCTTTGTCGCCGTGGTGGCCCTGGTAGACCACGAAGGCGTTGCCGAGCGCGGCGGTGTCGATCTCGTCGGCGCCCAACAGGTACACCACGTCGATCTCACCCTTCCCTGCCCCCTCGACGATGCCGGCGGTGCCGCGACCGCCCTCGCCCGGCAGGAAGCCGATGTCGAGGCCACCGACGCGGGACGCCGCCGTGTGCAGCACGTTGAAGCCGTTCCAGCCGTCCTGAACCACGTTGAAGGTCTCGGCCAGCTTGCGCACTGCAGCTTGAACGGCGGCGCCGTCCTTGCGGCGGAAGGCGCCGGCGCCGAGGATGACCATCGGGTTCTTGGCGCCGTGCAGCACGTCGGCGAAGGCGTGCGTGCCGTCGACGAGCTGCTGCAGGGCGTCGGTGCCCGTGCCGAGATGGCTGTACGGGTAGGTCAGCTCGCGGGCCTCGCCGATCACCGCGACCTTCAGGCCACCCATCATGTAGCGCTTGCGGATGCGGGCGTTGACGATGGTGGCTTCCCAACGCGGGTTGGTGCCGACCAGCAGGATGACGTCCGCCCGCTCGATCCCGGCGATGCCGCTGTTGAACAGGTAGCCCGCGCGGGACGACGTGTCGAACAGGGCGCCGTCCTGGCGGCAGTCGATGTTGGCCGAGCCGAGGCCCGCCATCAGCTCCTTGAGCGCCAGCATGGACTCGGTGTCGGCCAAATCGCCGGCGATGGCGGCGATGCGGTTGCCCGGGACGCCCTTGACCTTGGCGGCGATGGCCTGGAAGGCCTCGGCCCAGGTCGCCGGCTGGAGCTTGCCGTCCTTGCGGACGTAGGGGCGGTCGAGACGCTGGCGCTTCAGCCCGTCATAGGCGAAGCGGGTCTTGTCGGCGATCCACTCCTCGTTGACGTCCTCGTTGACGCGCGGCAGGACGCGCATCACCTCGGGGCCGCGGGTGTCGACGCGGATGTTCGAGCCGACCGCGTCCAGCACGTCAACCGTCTCGGTCTTGCGCAACTCCCACGGACGGGCCGTGAAGGCGTAGGGCTTGGACAGCAGAGCGCCCACCGGACAGACGTCGGCGAGGTTGCCCGACAGCTCCGACCCGATGGCCTTCTCGACGAAGGTGGTGATCTCCATGTGCTCGCCGCGGTTCACCGCGCCGAGGTCGGGAACGCCGGCGATCTCGTTCACGAAGCGGATGCAGCGCGTGCAGTGGATGCAGCGCGTCATCTCGGTCCGGATCAGCGGCCCCATGTACTTGTCCTGGACGGCGCGCTTGTTCTCGCCGTAGCGGCCACGGTCGAAACCGTAGGCCATCGCCTGGTCCTGGAGATCGCACTCGCCGCCCTGATCGCAGATCGGACAGTCCAGCGGGTGGTTGATCAGCAGGAATTCCATGACGCCCTTACGGGCCTTGTGCACGAGCTCGGTGTTGGTCTTGACGACCATCCCGTCGCCGCAGGGCATGGCGCAGGCGGCCACCGGCTTCGGCGCGCGCTCCATCTCCACGAGGCACATGCGGCAGTTCGCCGGCACGCTCAGACGCTCGTGGTAGCAGAAGCGCGGGATCTCGATGCCCAGCTGTTCGCAGGCCTGCAGGATCGAGGTGCCCGGCTCGACTTCGATCTCGATCCCGTCGATGGTGAGTTTCGGCATTGGAAACCGGGCTCCTTACTCGGCCGCCAAGGACTTGGCGGCGTTGCGGTAGTCGAGGATGCGGCGCTCGACCTCCGGCCGGAAATGCCGGAACAGGCCCTGGATCGGCCAGGCCGCGGCATCGCCGAGCGCGCAGATGGTGTGCCCCTCGATCTGCTTGGTGACCTCCAGCAGCATGTCGATTTCCTCGACGCGCGCGTTGCCGGTCACCATGCGCTGCATGATGCGGTTCATCCAACCGGTGCCCTCGCGGCACGGCGTGCACTGGCCGCAGCTCTCATGGGCGTAGAATTGGGACAGGCGGGCGATGGCCTTCACCACGTCGGTGGACTTGTCCATCACGATCACCGCCGCGGTGCCCAGGCCCGAGCGCACATCGCGCAGGCTGTCGAAGTCCATCAGGACCGTGTCGCAGATCGACTTCGGCAGCAGCGGCACCGACGAACCGCCGGGGATGATCGCCAGCAGGTTGTCCCACCCGCCGCGCACGCCGCCGGCGTGCTTCTCGATCAGCTCCTTCAGCGGGATGCCCATCTCCTCTTCCACGTTGCACGGCTTGTTGACGTGCCCGGAGATGCAGAAGAGCTTGGTGCCGGTGTTCTTCGGACGGCCGAGACCAGCGAACCACGCGGCGCCGCGGCGCAGGATGGTCGGAACCACCGCGATGGATTCGACGTTGTTCACCGTGGTCGGGCAGGAATAGAGACCGGCCTGGGCGGGGAACGGCGGCTTGTTGCGCGGCTGGCCTTTCTTGCCCTCGATGGACTCGATGAGCGCGGTTTCCTCGCCGCAGATATACGCGCCCGCGCCGCGGTGGATGTAGATGTCGTAATCGTAGCCGGTGCCGCAGGCGTTCTTGCCGATCAGCCCCGCCTCGTACGCCTCGTCGATGGCGCGCTGGACGTTGGAGCCCTCGTTGTAGAACTCGCCGCGAATGTAGATGTAGCAGGCGGACGCGCCGATGGCGAAACCGGCGATCAGGCAGCCCTCGATCAGCTTGTGCGGATCGTGGCGCAGGATGTCGCGGTCCTTGCAGGTGCCCGGCTCGCCCTCGTCGGCGTTGATGACGAGGTAGACCGGCTTGTCCGTGACGTTCTTCGGCATGAAGGACCACTTCATGCCCGTCGAGAAACCGGCGCCGCCGCGCCCGCGCAGGCCGGACTCCTTGACCTGCTCGATGATCCATTCCTTGCCCTGGGCGATCAGGGCCTTGGTGTTGTCCCAGTCACCACGCTTCCGGGCGGCGTCCAGGCCGAAGCTCTGGTAGCCGTACAGGTTGGTGAAAATGCGGTCCTCGTCGCGAAGCATCGCATCCCCCTCAATCGGCCGTGGTGGTGAAGGCCTTCAGAGTCGTCGGGCCGCCCACCGGTTCGGAGGACTGCCGGCCGATCTGCGAGCCGTGCTTGGGGATCTCGCCGCCCTTGAGAGCGTCGATGATCGTTTCCATGTGTTCCGGGCTGACGTCTTCATAGTAGTCGTCGCCGATCTGGACCACCGGCGCGTTGACGCAGGCGCCCGAGCACTCGACCTCGCGCAGCGTGAACTGGCCGTCCGCGGTGGTCTCGCCGACACCGATACCCAGCTTGCGCTCGCAGGTGTGCACGATGTCGTCCGACCCGCGCAGCCAGCACGGCGTGGTCGTGCAGACCTGGATGACGTGCTTACCGACCGGGGTCTTGTTGTACATCGTGTAGAAGGTCGCGACCTCGTACACGCGGATGCGCGGCATGCCGAGCAGGTCGGCGACGGCGTCCATGGCGACGCGCGGCAGCCAGCCGTCGCTCTGGCGCTGGGCCAGATCGAGCAGCGGCATGCAGGCGCTGGCCTGCTTGCCCGCCGGGTACTTCGCGATGATGGCTTTCGCCCGTTCCAGATTTTCCGGATTGAAGGCGAAGGAGGCCGGCTCCTTGGCCGGGTCGTGAGCCGGGGCGCTCATCGGTCAATTTCTCCGAACACGATGTCCATGGACGCGATGTTGGCCACCGCGTCGGCCAGCATGTGGCCCTTCGACATGAAGTCGAGGCCCTGCAGGTGGGCGAAGCCCGGCGCGCGGATCTTGCACCGGTACGGCTTGTTCGTGCCGTCCGACACCAGATACACGCCGAACTCGCCCTTCGGCGCCTCGATGGCGGTGTAGGTTTCGCCCGCCGGGACGTGGAAGCCCTCGGTGAAGAGCTTGAAGTGATGGATCAGCGCTTCCATCGACCGCTTCATCTCGCCACGCGGCGGCGGGGAGACCTTGCGCTCCTCCGCGCGCACCGGGCCGTCGGGAAGCTCCTTCAGGCACTGGCGGATCATGCGGTTGGACTGGCGCATCTCCTCCATGCGGACGAGGTAGCGCGCCCAGCAATCGCCGGTCAGGCCGACCGGCACGTCGAAGTCCATGCGGTCGTAGACTTCGTAGGGCTGCGACTTGCGCAGGTCCCAGGCGACGCCCGAGCCGCGCAGCATCGGGCCGGTGAAGCCCCAGTTGAACGCCTCTTCCTTGGTGACGACGCCGATGTCGACGGTCCGCTGCTTGAAAATGCGATTGTTCGTCAGCAGATTGTCAATGTCGTCAACAAACTTCGGGAAGCGCTCCGTGAACTCCCAGATGTCGTCGGTCAGGCCAGCGGGCAAATCCCAGGCGACGCCGCCGGGACGGAAGTAGTTCGCATGCAAGCGCGCACCGCACACACGCTCGTAGAACTCCATGAGGATCTCGCGTTCCTCGAAGCCCCACAGCGCCGGCGTGATCGCGCCGACGTCGAGCGCGCCGGTGGTGATCGACAGGATGTGGTTCAGGATTCGCGTGATCTCGGAGAAGAGAACGCGGATGTACTGGGCGCGCAGCGGCGCCTTGATCTGCAGCAGGTTCTCGATGCCGAGCACATAGGCGTGCTCCATGCACATCGGGCTGACGTAATCGAGGCGGTCGAAATACGGAACGGCCTGCAGGTAGGTCTTGTACTCGATCAGCTTCTCGGTGCCGCGGTGCAGCAGGCCGATGTGCGGGTCGCAGCGCTCGACGACTTCGCCGTTCAGCTCCATCACCAGACGCAACACGCCGTGGGCCGCAGGGTGCTGCGGCCCGAAGTTCATGGTGTAGGGCTTGATCTGGGTCTTGCCGCCGGACTGGCCGGCGGAGGGGTGTGCGGACGTGGCGATGGTCACGGCTTGCTCCCGGTGTCAGGGGCCTGGGCCTTCTCGTCGCCGGGCAGCATCACGTTCGTCATGCCTTCCCAGGGCGACAGGAAGTCGAAGCTGCGGAAATCCTGCGTCAGGCGGACGGGCTCGTAGACGACGCGCTTCTGGTCCTCGTCGTAGCGGCACTCGACATAGCCCGTCATCGGGAAGTCTTTGCGCAACGGGTGACCTTCGAAACCGTAGTCGGTCAGGATGCGGCGCAGATCCGGATGGTCGGAGAAGAAGATCCCGAACATGTCCCAGGTTTCACGCTCGAACCAGCCGGCCGCGCTGTACACCGGCACGGCGGAGGCCACCGGGGTATCCTCGTCGGTGGTGACCTTCACGCGGAGGCGCCGATTGTGCTTGTAGCTCAAAAGGATGTAGACGACCTCGAAGCGTTCCTCCCGCTCCGGCCAATCCACAGCGGTGACGTCGAGCAGCTGCTCGAACGAGCAGGTCGGATCGTCGCGCAGGAAGGTCAGCGACTTGATGAGCGAGGGCCGGCGGACGGTCACCATCAGCTCGCCAAGCTTCAGCTCGACCTTCAGGACGTCATCGCCGAGCGTCGCGGCGATATGGTCCCCAAGTTCCTTCAACGCCTGTTCGGACATGGCCAGGACCTGCCTTTTTCTTATTCAGCGAGCGATGCGGTTGCCGCGCCGGATCTTCTTCTGGAGTTGCAGAATGCCGTAGACCAGCGCTTCCGCGGTCGGAGGACAGCCCGGCACGTAAATATCGACCGGAACGATCCGGTCGCAGCCGCGCACCACCGAGTAGGAATAGTGATAGTAGCCGCCGCCGTTGGCGCAGGAGCCCATCGAGATCACCCAGCGCGGTTCCGGCATCTGGTCATAGACCTTGCGCAGCGCGGGGGCCATCTTGTTGGTCAGCGTGCCGGCCACGATCATGCAGTCGGACTGGCGCGGGCTGGGGCGCGGAATGACGCCGAAACGGTCCAGGTCGTACCGGCTCATGTAGGCGTGGATCATCTCCACCGCGCAGCAGGCCAGACCGAAGGTCATCGGCCACAGGGAACCGGTGCGGGCCCAGGCGAGCACGTCCTCGTACTTCGCCGTGATGAAACCCTTTTCCTGGATCTCCTCGGTGACCGCGCGGAGATAGGCGTCCTGTTCCGGTCCGGGCGGAATCGGCGCCAGCTTGGCAGCCTCTACTCCCATTCCAGAGCTCCTTTCTTCCACTCATAGATGAAGCCGATGGTCAGAATCCCAAGGAACACGATCATCGACCAGAAACCGAAGAGGCCGATGTCCCCGAGCGCCACGGCCCACGGAAACAGGAAGGCGACCTCAAGGTCGAAGATGATGAACAGGATGGAGACCAGGTAAAACCGCACGTCGAACTTCGTGCGGGCATCCTCGAACGGCTCGAAGCCGCACTCGTAGGGGGAGAGCTTCTCCGAATCCGGATTCTTCGGGCTGATGACGTAAGACGCGCCAACCATCACCACGGCCAGCGCGATACCGATCAGCAGGAACACCAGGATCGGAAGGTACTCAATGATCAGCGGGTTGGTCACCGCGGTCCTCCCATAAGCCCACGCCACGATCGCCGGTACGGCCGGTAATCGGCCGACGCGCGGTGTCGTGGCTGGAATGCCTTGGATTAGCCCATCAGACGGGGCGGAATATATGACGAGAGCGTGATCAAGGAAAGCGCTTTGAATCGCTTTCGGCCAACGAATCCACTCTGCGGAAATGAGCGGATGTCCTTGGTATTACCAAACTTTTTAAATGACCCTTCTCTCTATCCGGCTTATCGGATATGCGGGTCGAGCTAATCGGATATGGGGACCGTGAGCCTGCCGGTAAAGCCGTGAAGGCTTCGTTTTCTTTGCAAAAAAAGAGAATGAAAAGGGAAGGAATGGCGCGAGTGACGGGACTTGAACCCGCGGCCTCCGGCGTGACAGGCCGGCGCTCTAACCAACTGAGCTACACCCGCGCAACGCGGCGATATGAAATGCGCAAAAACAGGCGTCCATGTCATAGGATCGCAGCGCAGTTTCCGGGGCCACGCCCCGTCGCCGATGGGCGGTTTCTAGCCGCCCGACGCATGACCTGTCAATCACGAATTTGAAAAGGACGTGCTGGAAGGATCGGGCGCGATGGTGGGCGATGAGGGTTTCGAACCCCCGACCCTCTCGGTGTAAACGAGATGCTCTACCGCTGAGCTAATCGCCCGCGCCGCGTCGTTGACCGGATTGGCGCTCCAGACAACGCAAAGCCGGCCAGCCTGTGCTGACCGGCGCGCACTATGCCCGGAATGCCCTATCCGTTCAAGACGTCATCACTTCAACCCGTCCTTCAAGGTCTTACCCGGCTTGAACTTCGGCTGTTTCGACGCGGGAATGGCAATCTTCTCGCCCGTGCGCGGGTTGCGGCCCTCGCCGGCCGCGCGTTCGGAAACCGCGAAGGTGCCGAAACCGACCAGTCGAACCTCCTCCCCGTTCTTGAGCGAGTCGGCGATGCCGTCGAAAACAGCGTCGACCGCCTTGGTCGCGTCGGTTTTCGACAAACCCACGGCATCGGCGACGTGCGCCACCAGATCATTCTTGTTCACTTACTTCCCCCCATTTCAGTCCGGCAAAGAAAGTGGAAGCAAAGCCACCCAATGACTTCACGCTTTCAAACGATAAACGCGACATCGCCCGCCCGTCAATTGCAGACGGGCGGGCGATGCGAAGCTTGGTAGGCCTTTAAGGGCGCTTTAAACGCGGAGCATGATCAATGACGCAGCACCTCGCCGCCGCCGTCGGGCTGCGGCTTGGCGACCGCCGGTTCGACCGCCTCCGGTTCCTTCCACTCGATTGGCTCGAGTTCCCGAACCAGGGCGTTCTTCAGGACATCGTCGACCGTGCTGACCGGGATGATTTCCAGGCCGCGCTTCACGTTGTCCGGAATTTCGGCGAGATCCTTCTCGTTGTCCTTCGGGATCAGCACATGCTTGAGGCCGCCGCGCAGAGCGGCCAGCAGCTTCTCCTTCAGGCCGCCGATGGGCAGCACCCGGCCGCGCAGGGTGATCTCGCCGGTCATCGCCACGTCCTTGCGGACCGCGATGCCGGTCAGGACCGAGACGATCGAGGTGATCATCGCCACACCCGCCGACGGACCGTCCTTCGGGGTGGCGCCTTCGGGCACGTGGACGTGGATGTCCCGCTTCTCGAAGAGCGTCGGCTTGATGCCGAAGGCGGTGGCCCGCGACTTGACGTAGCTTTCCGCCGCTTGGACCGACTCCTTCATGACGTCGCCGAGCTTGCCGGTGGTGGTCACCCGCCCCTTGCCGGGAAGGCTGACCGCCTCGATCGACAGCAGTTCGCCGCCGACTTCCGTCCAGGCCAGGCCGGTGGTGACGCCCACCAGATCCTCAAGCTCCGCCTCACCGAAGTGGAAGCGGCGAACGCCGGCATACTTGTCCAGGTTCCGGCGGGTGACCGAGACCTTGGCGCCGGCGGCCCCCTTCATCAGGATCTCCTTCACGGCCTTGCGGCAGAGGTTGGCGATCTCGCGCTCCAGGCTACGGACACCGGCCTCCCGCGTGTAATAGCGGATCAGGTCGCGCAGCGCGTCGTCGGAGATGGCAAACTCGCCCTTCTTCAGACCGTTGGCCTCCACCTGCTTCTCGATCAGGTGGCGCTTGGAAATCTCGACTTTTTCGTCCTCGGTGTAGCCGGCAACGCGGATGATCTCCATACGGTCCAGCAGCGGCTGCGGCATGCGCATCGTGTTGGCCGTGCAGACGAACATCACGTCCGAGAGGTCGTAGTCGACCTCAAGGTAATGGTCGTTGAAGGTGCCGTTCTGCTCGGGATCGAGGACCTCCAGCAGGGCCGACGACGGATCGCCGCGCCAATCGGCACCGAGCTTGTCGATCTCGTCCAGCAGGAACAGCGGGTTGGACGACTTTGCCTTCTTCATGCCCTGGATGACCTTGCCGGGCATCGAGCCGATGTAAGTGCGCCGGTGACCACGGACCTCGGCCTCGTCCCGCACGCCGCCGAGCGACATGCGCACGAAGTTGCGCCCCGTGGACTTGGCGATCGACTTGCCCAGCGAGGTCTTGCCAACGCCGGGGGGGCCGACGAGGCAAAGGATCGGCCCCTTCACCTTGTTCATGCGGTTCTGGACCGCGAGATACTCGAGGATGCGTTCCTTGACCTTCTCCAGGCCGTAATGGTCGGCGTCGAGGATCTTCTGCGCGAGCTTCAGGTCCTTCTTCACCTTGGTACGCTTCTTCCACGGAATGGAGAGCATCCAGTCCAGGTAGTTGCGCACCACCGTCGCCTCGGCCGACATCGGGCTCATGGAGCGCAGCTTCTTCAGCTCGGCCAGGGCTTTGTCGCGGGCTTCCTTGGAGAAGCGGGTCTTGTTGATCTTCTCTTCCAGCTCGGCCGACTCGTCGCGGCCGTCCTCGGTCTCACCGAGTTCCTTCTGGATCGCCTTGAGCTGTTCGTTGAGGTAGTACTCGCGCTGAGTCTTCTCCATCTGCCGCTTGACGCGGTTGCGGATGCGCTTTTCGACCTGCAGGACGCCGATCTCGCCTTCCATGAAGGCATACACCCGCTCCAGACGCTCCGACACCGTGGCGCATTCCAGGAGCTGCTGCTTCTCCGGAATCTTCAGCGCGAGGTGGGAGGCGACGGTGTCCGCCAGCTTCCCCGGCTCCTCGATCTGGTTGATCGAGACCAGAA
Source organism: Azospirillum sp. UFLA03-27 (assembly GCF_059803775.1). Taxonomy (NCBI): domain Bacteria; kingdom Pseudomonadati; phylum Pseudomonadota; class Alphaproteobacteria; order Rhodospirillales; family Azospirillaceae; genus Azospirillum; species Azospirillum sp. UFLA03-27. The sequence goes on from NZ_JAUQTX010000005.1 coordinate 50,486, forward strand.
CCTCCGGCGGGATCTTCTTGTTCAGCTTGATGTACTGCTCGAATTGCGAGACGACCGCGCGTCCCAGCGCCTCAAGCTCCTGGCTTTCCCCGACCTTTTCCTCGACGAGGTCGGCGTGGGCCTGGAAGAAATCCTCGTTCTCGGCGAACTTGGTGATGGACGCGCGCTGGCCGCCCTCCACGAGCACCTTCACCGTTCCGTCGGGCAGCTTCAACAGCTGCAACACGGTCCCAACGGTGCCGACGCTGTAGATATCGGCCGGCGTCGGATCGTCCTGCGCGGCATTCTTCTGGGTGACGAGAAGGATCTGTTTGTCGTCCTTCATCACGTCTTCCAGGGCGCGCACGGATTTCTCACGGCCGACGAAAAGAGGCACGATCATGTGGGGGAAAACCACGATGTCGCGGAGCGGCAGGACCGGATAGAGGGCACCACGAGGGATTTCGAACATTGATTGGGCCTCTTTCATTGGGACGCCGTCAGCCCGGGATGGGCCTGGGAAGAGCCCCGCCTCGGGGGATGAGCACAGGGATCGAAAACCGGCACTTTTTCTAACGTGGCACAGCCATAGCCCCCCTTCAAGGGCCAGAACCCCAATTCCGTATGGCGGTGCGACATGCCGGTCCGACCGCTCCGCGGCCCGGCTGGTGCCCTCGATGCCTGCAAAAGCTGGAAACGACAAAGGGCGCCCAAAGGCGCCCTTCCCCGTATCCGATACTGATCGGCCGTGACGAACTCAGGCACCCGGTGCCTGCTGCTCCCCGCGGCGCTCGGCGTGGACGTAAAGCGGCTTGGCGCGCCCTTCGACCACTTCCTTATTGACCAGGATGCTTTCCACCCCCGACAGGCCCGGCAGATCGAACATCGGATCGAGCAGAATCGACTCCATGATCGAACGCAGGCCACGGGCGCCGGTCTTCCGCTGGATCGCCTTATGGGAGATGGTGCGCAGGGCGTCGTCGGAGAATTCCAGACGGACGTCCTCCATCTCGAAGAGGCGCTGGTACTGCTTGACCAGGGCGTTCTTCGGCTTGGTGAGGATCTCGACCAGAGCCGCTTCGTCCAGGTCGGACAGGGTTGCGACCACCGGCAGACGGCCGATGAACTCGGGGATCAGGCCGAATTTCAGCAGATCCTCGGGCTCGACCTCACGCAGGATATCGCCGGTCGAACGCTCGTCCGGACCACGGACGTCGGCGCCGAAGCCGATCGAGGTGCCCTTGCCGCGCTGCGCGATGATCTTGTCCAGACCGGCGAAGGCGCCGCCGCAGATGAACAGGATGTTGCTGGTGTCGACCTGCAGGAACTCCTGCTGCGGGTGCTTGCGGCCACCCTGCGGAGGCACGGAAGCGACGGTGCCTTCCATGATCTTCAGCAGGGCCTGCTGCACGCCCTCGCCCGACACGTCGCGCGTGATCGACGGGTTGTCGGACTTGCGGCTGATCTTGTCGACCTCGTCGATGTAGACGATGCCGCGCTGCGCCCGCTCGACGTTGTAGTCGGCGGCCTGGAGCAGCTTGAGGATGATGTTCTCGACGTCCTCACCGACATAGCCCGCCTCGGTCAGGGTCGTGGCGTCGGCCATCGTGAAGGGAACGTCGATGATCCGGGCGAGCGTCTGGGCGAGCAGCGTCTTGCCGCAGCCCGTGGGGCCGACCAGCAGGATGTTGGACTTCGCCAGTTCGACGTCGTTGTGCTTCGTGCCGTGCGCCAACCGCTTGTAGTGGTTGTGCACCGCAACAGAAAGGACCCGTTTCGCGTGATGCTGGCCGATCACGTAATCGTCCAGTACCGCATGGATGTCGCGCGGGGTCGGCACGCCGTCGCGGGACTTCACGAGGGTCGTCTTGTTCTCCTCGCGAATGATGTCCATGCACAGCTCGACGCATTCATCGCAGATGAACACCGTCGGACCGGCAATCAGCTTGCGGACCTCGTGCTGGCTCTTGCCGCAAAAGGAGCAGTAGAGCGTATTCTTCGAATCGCCGCTGCTGGACTTGCTCATCGGTACTCCGTCATCTCGCGGGGGACTGATCCGTATAACCTGTCAACCGCCTGCGGCGTCCCCCGACGCCGGTCCTTTCAAAGGTTGTCACGGGGAAGGCCCGCGACAAGGTTAACGCATCCGCTCACTCATCCTTCGAACCCGATCCATCGGACCGGTTCCCCATCATTCAACAACAGGGAACCGGCGCAATCAATCATTAGTTCGTGCGTGCCCTCAGGCGGCGCTGCCGTCGCCGACCGAGCCGGGGCGCTTTTCCACGACCTCGTCGATCAGGCCGAACGCCTTGGCTTCCTCAGGAGACATGAACTTGTCGCGCTCCATGGCCGCCTCGATGGTGTCGAGCGATTGGCCGGTGTGCTTGACGTAGATGTCGTTGAGGCGCGAGCGCAGCTTCAGGATCTCCTGGGCCTGGATCTCGATGTCCGAGGCCTGGCCCTGGGCGCCGCCCGACGGCTGGTGGATCATGATCCGGCTGTTCGGCAGCGAGAAGCGCTTGCCCGGCGCGCCGGCGGCGAGCAGAAGCGAACCCATCGAGGCCGCCTGCCCCATGCACACCGTCGACACCTGCGGACGAATGTACTGCATGGTGTCGTAGATGGCGAGACCGGCCGAGACGTAGCCGCCCGGCGAATTGATGTAGAGCGCGATGTCCTTGCTCGGGTTCTCCGATTCCAGGAACAGCAGCTGCGAGCAGATCAGGCTGGCGACGGCGTCGTTCACGCCACCGATCAAGAAGATGATCCGTTCCTTCAGCAGGCGCGAGTAAATATCGTACGCTCGTTCGCCCCGGTTGGTCTGCTCGATGACCATCGGGACCAGAGCATTCATCTTCGGTTCGAAGTCGTACATGGTGGTCTTCCCTGCTCCCGCAGCTCGGTTAGTCGTCTGAGCAGTCTACATATAGGAATGGAAAGGGGCGACCGGTAGGCCGCCCCTCAACCTTTCTGACGATCAGGCCGCCTCGGCCTCCTCGTCGGGGTCCTTCATCAGCTCTTCGGCGGACACCGGCTTCTCGCTCACCTTGGCCTGGTCCAGGATGTAGTCGACGACCTTGTCCTCGAAGATCGGGGCGCGGAGGTTTTCCAGCGCTTCCCGGTTCTGCTTGAAGAACTCGAACACCTGACGCTCCTGGCCGGGGAAGCGGCGGGCTTCCGCAATCAGGGCGCGGTTGATCTCGTCCTGGGTCACCTGGATGTCATTGCGGCGGCCGATTTCCGACAGCAGCAGGCCCAGGCGCACGCGGCGCTCGGCGATGCCACGGTACTCGGTCTTCAGCTCTTCTTCCGGCTTGCCGGCGTCCTCACCGGCGGTGCCGTTCTTCAGCTCCTGCTGAAGGCGCTGCCAGATGCCCTCGAACTCGACGTCCACCATGCCCGGCGGGACTTCGAAGGAGTGCGCCTCGGCCAGCTTGTCGAGGAGCTGGCGCTTGACGCGCAGGCGCGACACGTTGGCGTACTCGCCCTTGATGCGGTCGCCGACGGCCTCGCGCAGCTTCTCCAGGCTCTCCATGCCGAACTCCTTGGCGAGGTCGTCGTTGACCTCGGCCGGGACGTTCTTGCGGAGCTCCTTGACGTCCACCTCGAACACGGTGTCCGCACCCTTCAGGCGGTCGTGCGGGTAGTCGGCCGGGAAGGTGACCTTCACCGTGCGGTGCTCACCGGCCTTGGCGCCGATCAGCTGTTCCTCGAAGCCCGGAACGAACTGGTTGGCGCCCAGCTCCAGCGGGTAGTCCTTGCCATCCATGCCCGGCAGGGCCTCGCCATCGACCGAACCGGCGAAGTCGATCACGGCGATATCGCCCTTCTCGGCCGCGCGGTCCTCGGTGACCGGGGCCTGCACCGAATGGGCGGAGGCCAGACGGGTCAGCGCCTCGTCGACGGCCGAATCCTCGACCGTGGCGACCGGCTTCTCAAGCTCCAGGCCGCTGAGATCGCCCGGCTCGATGTCCGGCAGAAGCTCGACGCCCATGGTGTAGGACAGGTCGCCGCCGTCCTCGTACTTCTCGACGTTGATCTTCGGCTGCATGGCGATGCGCAGGCCGCGCTCGCTCAGCGCCTGGCGCGAGCTGTCGGCGATCGCATCCTCCAGAGCCTCGGCCAGCACGCTGCCGCCGTAGCGCTGCTTGATCACGGCAACCGGCACCTTGCCCGGACGGAAGCCGGGGAGCTGCACCGTCCGGCGCAGCTCTTCGAGCCGGCCCTGCACCTTCTGTTCGATATCCTGGGCGGAAATGACGACCTTGTACTCGCGCTTCAGGCCGTCGGCGCTGGTCTCGGTGATGTTCATCGGAACGAAAGCCTATCTCGTTGTCCGGCCCGGCGGCGCCCGTCCGGGCGGCCCGAAACCGTGTGTTCCCATGCGGTCCAAGCTGTTGCCATGGTGCGGGCGAAGGGACTCGAACCCCCACGACCGAAGTCACCGGAACCTAAATCCGGCGCGTCTACCAGTTCCGCCACGCCCGCAATGGCATAGACAGCCCGCGACGGGTGCGGAACACCCGACGGACTGCCGGCGAAGTCCGCTCTATAGCACAGGGTTCGCGCCGCAAACAGGCAAAATGGGCGCCGTTCCGCACGCCATTGGTGGGTGGCCTGGGAAGCCCCGAGGGAAGCGCCCCGGCGAACGGCAGGCCGCCTCATCCGCCCCCCTTCCCCAGGGACCGGATGGAGGAGGAGGCGTTGACCTTGCCCTCCCCCCGGTACGCCTCGTGGTTGGCGTCGATTTCGCCCAGCTTGTAGCGGTAGTTGATCATCATCCCGCAGGACTGCCGCAACCCCTTGGGCGACCGGTCGCCCAGCCAGTTCAGCCGCTCCATGCGGGCGCCGTTGCTGAGGTGGAAGTGCGCGACCGGATCGAGCGCCCGCGCCGGCGCCGCGCCCGGCCGTTCGCTGCGGCGGTCCGACGCGCGCGCCGTCGTCAGGTAGTGCGCGCACAGCCGCATCAACGGGCCGCGAAGCTGTTTTTGAAGCTCCTCGTCGGTGTGCCAGGAGGGCAGAGCCAGGGCTCCGGCCAGCACCGGGCGCTCGTCCGCGTCGCTGTCCATCTCCGATTCGCCGTTTCCCGGATGACTGGTCATGGCCTCGGCGATGCGTTCCGCCTCGGGCGGGCTGAGCAGCGAATCGCCGCGCTCGGCCAGTTCCCGGTCCAGCCAGCGGCGGAAACCGGGAATCGGCGACAGGGTGGCGAAGCACTTGATGTTGGGGAATTCCCCGGTCAGCCCGTCCACCACCCGCTTGATGAGGAAGTTGCCGAAGCTGATTCCCGCCAGCCCCACCTGGGCGTTGGAGATGGAATAGAAGATGGCGCTGTCGGCGCTCTTCGGGTCGCAGACCGGGGCGGAGGGGTCGAGCAGCGCCTGGACGTTGTCCGACATGCCCTGGACCAGCGCGACCTCGACGAAGATCAGCGGCTCGTTCGGCATGCGCGGGTGGAAAAAGGCGAAGCAGCGGCGGTCGGAGTCGAGGCGGTCCTTCAGGTCCCGCCAACCGCTGATCTCGTGCACCGCCTCGTACTTGATGAGCTTTTCCAAAAGGGAGGCCGGGCTGTCCCAGGTGATCCGGCGCATCTCCAGGAAGCCGACGTCGAACCAGCTGCGCAGCAGACTCTTGAGATCGTCCTCCAGCGCCTGGAGCAGCGGCTCGCCGCGTGCCATCTCCATCAGCTCGGCGCGCAGGTCCACCAGGAACTTCACCCCTTCCGGCAGGCCGTTGAACTGGGTCAGCAGCCGCAGCCGCGGCGGCTCCAGCGCCCGGCGCAGGGCGCGCTCGGCATGGCCGCGCGACACCGGGTCGCCCGCCGTCTGGAAGGTCGCCATCGCCTGGTCGACGGCAGCGCGGTCCACGTCGAAATCGCGCGCCAGCATCATCAGGAAATTGCGCCGCCCCTGCCCGTCCAGCGCCAGATAAGTGCGGCCGAGCTGCGCCGCCCGCGCCCGCGCCGACACCTCGCCGCCGCGGCCCTCCAGGCAGGCTTCGATCTGTTCCTTCAGCCGCTCCGCGTCTTCCTTGGGCAGATTGGCGCGCGGCGCGGCGCCGACCACCCCGCGGGCGGAGGCGGCGATCTCGCGCCAGCCCGCGCGCAGCGTGTCCAGGGTGCGGTCGAGCAGGCCCGGCGGCGTTCCCACCCCGATGGCGGGGGGCTGGGCTGGGCCGGACGGGCTGGACCGGGTCTCAGCGGATTTGATCTCGGGCGTCTCGCTCATACCCAGAGTTTGGCGTGCGGGCGCGCTCTCGGCAAGCCATAGCTTGAGCCCGGCCTTAAGGGTAAGCCCCCTGTCCAGGCGTATGTATGCCCTGGGGACGCCGGGTCAGCGCGCGCCCGCCTTGAGCCGCCTCAACACCCCCGGCAGCGCGTCCGGCAGATCCTCGGCGATCAGACCCGGTCCGAAGGCGTTCGCCGCCTCGCCGTGCAGCCAGACCGCGGCGCAGGCGGCGTCGAACGCGTCCATCCCCTGGGCGATCAGCCCGAGCGCGATGCCCGCCAGCACATCCCCCGACCCAGCGGTCGCCAGATCGGCCGGAGCGTTGGCGTTGATGACGGCCCGCCCATCCGGTGCCGCGACCACCGTGTCGGCACCCTTCAAAAGGACGACCGCGCCACAGCGCGCCGCCGCGGCACGGGCGCGGGTCAATTTGCCGCCCTCCTGCGCCGCGATATCCGGAAAGACCCGGGCGAATTCGCCTTCGTGCGGGGTTAGCAGACAGCGCCCGTTCAACCGGCCGAGCAGGTCGGCCGGCGACTCGGCGAAGCTGGTCAGCGCGTCGGCGTCCAGCACGCAGGCCTTGCCAGCGCCCAGCGCGGCGAGCGCATGTCCCCGCGTGTCCGCCCCGACTCCAGCCCCCGGCCCCAGCAGCACCGCGTTCCTGCGCGGGTCCGCCAGCAGGGCCTCGAAGGCGCCGCCGTCCGCCACGTCGGTCACGATCAGGCTGGGCGAGCCGGCGGCGTAGATCGGCACCGAGTCGGGCGGACAGGCCACCGTGACCAGCCCCGCCCCGGCGCGCAGAGCCCCTCTTGCCGACAACCGCGCTGCGCCGGTCATCCGCGCCCCGCCCAGCACGACGGCGTGCCCCCGCGCGTATTTGTGCGCGTCGAGCCGCGGCCAGGGGTAGCGTTGTCGCCACAGGTCAGGGCCATTCACCAGGGTTTGCGGCGCGATGGCGTCCAGCACGCTGTCCGGAATGCCGATGTCGGCGACCACCACCTCCCCGCAGAGGACCCGGCCCGGCAGCAGCAGGTGGCCGGGCTTGCGGCGGAAGAAGGTGACGGTCAGCGCCGCCTGCGGGGCCACCCCCATCACTTGGCCGCTGTCGCCGTGCAGGCCGCTCGGCACGTCCACGGCAACGACGGTGCGCCCTGCCATCGCCTCGACCACCTCCTTCGCCATGCCGTCGAGCGGACGGGCCAGCCCGGCTCCGAACAGCGCGTCGATCACCAGAGGATTGCCTTCCAGCAGCCACGGGTCGGCGGCTTCCACCGGCCCGGTCCAGCGCCCGGCCGCCACCGCCGCGTCGCCGCGCAGGGCGGAGCGCGACCCCAGCAGGGCCAGCCGCACCGGCCAACCCGCTTCGAGAAGAAGACGCGCGATGACGAACCCGTCGCCGCCGTTGTTGCCCGGCCCGCACAGGACGACCGTCGGGTGCGGCGCCCAGCGCTCGCAGACCGCGCGCACAACCGCGGCCCCCGCCGCTTCCATCAGCACAGGCCCCGGCACGCCGCCCGCCATGGTCAGCGCGTCGGCGCGGTACATCTCCGCCACGGAAAGCAGTTCGTCCATCGCCTCCACCCGCCGCAATCCCGCATCACCGTCACCCGGCACAATAAGCACCGCGACGGCCGCAGCATAGCCGGGCACAGGAGGAATGAAAGGAATGGCCTGAATGGCACAGGAATTGGAAGGAAGAACTGGGGCGATGGATGGGACTCGAACCCACGACCGCTCGGACCACAACCGAGAGCTCTACCAACTGAGCTACCACCGCCACCGGGGGACGGAATGAACCGTCCGCAAACACCCCACCCGCCGCACCGATCGATGCAATGCCGACGTGAACTCCTCACGAGGCAAGCGCATCCACCGTCAAGGGGGACTGGGGCGATGGATGGGACTCGAACCCACGACCGCTCGGACCACAACCGAGAGCTCTACCAACTGAGCTACCACCGCCACCGGGGTCGCCTATTTGCCCCAAGGGACGGGTCGGGTCAAGCTCTATTTTCCACCGCATTGATCAATCTGAAAAGCCGGCACTAGCCCCTCCGAAAGGGTGTGGCTGCGCGGATTGCTTGCAGCTTGTGCACAAATATTGTTCACTTCGCCCTATCCGTTGGCAGTCGCGTGCCGCCCGCGGTGGCATCGGCCCGCTGCGGCCCGGCATCCCACGCAGCCGGATCGCAACCCCTCCGATTGGCACGCAACGTGCTTTACTTCGGACCGTCGGCAGAGCCGTGGACGGTGCCTGCCGACGTTGGCACCTCGTACACGAGAGACCCATGAAGAAGATCGAAGCCATCATTAAGCCGTTCAAACTCGACGAAGTGAAGGAAGCCCTTCACGAAGTCGGCATCAAGGGCATCACCGTCACCGAGGCCAAGGGCTTCGGCCGTCAGAAGGGGCACACCGAGCTGTACCGCGGCGCGGAGTATGTGGTCGACTTCCTGCCGAAGGTGAAGATCGAGGTGGTGATGGAGGACTCCCTGGTGGAGCGGGCGATCGAGGCGATCCAGCAGGCCGCCCACACCGGCCGCATCGGCGACGGCAAGATCTTCGTCACCCCCGTGGAAGAAGTTGTCCGCATCCGGACCGGCGAGAAGGGAGGCGACGCGATCTGATCGCGTCCCGAAAACCCGACCACCGGCCACCATGAACCAGCCCCGCCCACAACCGACGCAAAGCCGGCCGACGCAGATCTGGCCGACGCAGACCGTCGCAACCGCGAGCGGAACGATCCGTGCGTGGAAGCCCCACCGGGCGCGACTTTTTGTGCTGTCACGTTGTGCGCTTGGGAAAGGCATGACATAACGTCCGCCGCGAGCGCCGTCACCCGCCCCTCGGTCGGTTTGACGCAGCGGGACCCAAACCTCTTAAGCGTGGAAAAAGAGATATGTCCGACATCAGCAAGGTCTTCGACCTGATCAAGGAACACGACGTCAAGTACGTGGACCTCCGCTTCACCGACCCGCGCGGCAAGCTGCACCACACCGCTCAGCACGTCTCGACCATCGACGAGGACGTGTTCGAGGACGGCATCATGTTCGACGGCTCCTCGATCGCCGGCTGGAAGGCGATCAACGAGTCGGACATGATCCTCCAGCTCGACCCGACCACCGCCGTCATGGACCCGTTCTCGGCCCAGCCGACGCTGAACATCCTCTGCGACGTGTACGAGCCGTCGACCGGCCAGCCCTACGCCCGCTGCCCGCGCGGCATCGCGAAGGCCGCCGAGAAGTACATGGCGTCGGCCGGCATCGGCGACACCGCCTACTTCGGCCCGGAAGCCGAGTTCTTCGTCTTCGACGACGTGAAGTTCAAGGTCGAGATGAACAAGGTGTCCTACGAGTTCGACTCGGAGGAAGGCCCGTACACCTCGGACAAGGACTATGAGGACGGCAACCTGGGCCACCGCCCGGGCGTCAAGGGCGGCTACTTCCCGGTCGCTCCGGTCGACAGCGGCTCGGACCTGCGCGCCGAGATGCTGAGCGTCCTCGCCGAGATGGGCGTGCCGGTCGAGAAGCACCACCACGAGGTGGCCGCTTCGCAGCATGAGCTGGGCATCAAGTTCGACACGCTGGTCCGCACCGGCGACAACATGCAGTACTACAAGTACGTCGTGCACAACGTCGCCCACGCCTACGGCAAGACCGCGACCTTCATGCCGAAGCCCGTCTTCGGCGACAACGGCTCGGGCATGCACATGCACCAGTCGATCTGGAAGGAAGGCCAGCCGCTGTTCGCCGGCAACCAGTACGCCGACCTGTCGGAGCTGGCGCTGTACTACATCGGCGGCATCATCAAGCACGCCAAGGCGCTGAACGCCTTCACCAACCCGACGACCAACTCCTACAAGCGTCTGGTCCCGGGCTACGAGGCTCCGGTTCTGCTGGCCTACTCGGCCCGCAACCGTTCGGCCTCCTGCCGCATCCCGTACGTCGCCTCGCCGAAGGGCAAGCGCGTCGAGGTCCGCTTCCCGGATCCGTCGGCCAACCCGTACCTGGCCTTCGCCGCCCTGCTGATGGCCGGTCTGGACGGCATCCAGAACAAGATCCATCCGGGCGAGGCGATGGACAAGAACCTGTACGACCTGCCGGCCGAAGAGCTGGCCAAGGTTCCGACGGTTTGCGGCTCGCTGCGCGAGGCCCTGGACAGCCTGAAGGCCGACAGCGCCTTCCTGCAGAAGGGCGACGTGTTCACCAAGGACATGATCGAGTCCTACATCGACCTGCGCACCGAGGAGCTGCTGGCCTTCGAGACCATGCCGCACCCGATCGAGTACAAGATGTACTACTCGGTCTGATCCTTCGGACCTCGGTCCGCCGGTTTCCGGTGTCCGCCCCGCCCTCGCGGCGCGGCGGGCACCACCGGAGGACCGAACCGTGGAGCAGAGCACGAAAAAGCCCACCGGCGACACCGCCGGTGGGCTTTTTCGTGTCCGGGACTTGAGGGAAACCTCAGGCGGTGCCGCCGAAGCGCCGCGCCGCCTCGATGGTCAGGCCGGTGCCGACCGAACCGAAGATGTTGCCCTCCACCACGCGGGCGCCGGGCAGCTCGGCCAGGATGGCTGCCCGCACCTGCGGCAGCAGCGTGGAGCCGCCGGTCAGGAACACCGCGTCGATCTCCGCAGGCAGCGTGCCGGCCTCGGCCAGACAGGCGCGCACCCGCCCGCCGATGCGGCCGGCCAGGATCGCCGTCGCCTCGTTCAACTCGACTACCGACACCGGGCGCGTCATGCCGCTGCCGCCCCAATCCAGCAACAGGCCGGCTTCCGGCCCGTCGGACAGGGCGATCTTGGTGCGCTCCACCGCCATGGCCAGGGCATGGCCCAGCCGGTGCTCGACCACGCCGATCAGCCGCTCGATGCGGTCCGGGGTGGCGGAATCGCGCTTCAGGCGCTCCAGGTCGGCCATCGCCTTGGCGGTGTAGAGGAAGTTGATCTTCGACCAGGTCGCCAGATCGAAGAACAGATGCTTGGGGGCCAGCAGACCGGGGCGCTTCATGGCGCTGCCATGGCCCAGCAGCGGCATGGCCGTCGCCAGGGACAGGTCGCGGTCGAAGTCGGTGCCGCCGACGCGGATGCCGTCGTTGGCCAGGATGTCGGCGCTGCGGTCGGCCCGCCCGCGCCGCTCCGGCCCGATGCGGACGATGGAGAAGTCCGACGTGCCGCCGCCGATGTCGGCGATCAGGGCCAGTTCCTCCCGCTCCACCTGCTGCTCGTAGTCGAGCGCGGCGGCGATGGGCTCATATTGGAAGGAAATGCCGCGGAAGCCGACGGAGCGGGCGATCTCGCCCAGCGCCTCCTCCGCCGCGGCGTCGCCCGCCGGGTCGCCGTCCACGAAATGCACCGGGCGCCCGAGCACCACATCGGTCAGTTCGCCGCCGAGCGCCGTCTCCGCCCGCTCCTTGACCGCCGCCAAGAAGGTGGCGATGACCGCGCGGAAGGTGATCCGGCCCTTGCGCAGCGCGGTGTCGGCGTCGATCAGGTCGGTGCCCAGCATCGACTTGATGGAGCGCATCAAACGTCCCTCGACGCCCGACGCATAGGCGTCGATGGCCGCCTGCCCGACCGTCACCGCGTCGGCTTCGAAATCGAAGAAGACGGCGCTGGGCAGGGTCGTCCGCACCCCGTCGAGGGCAAGCAGACCGTAGCCGCTCCCTCCCGTGCCGGCAGCCGCGGACGCCGTCCGCACGCCGAGCGTCGTGTTGGACGTGCCGAAATCGAGGCCGCAAGCCGTCATGGGAACCCCCGCCGTAATGGAAGGGGCGAGGCTATACAGGGGCCGGGCCTGCGGATCAAGACGCGCGACGGAACAGGCCGCGCTTGTCCTTCTTATTCGGCCGGAACGCTGCGGGTGGCCACGATGTGGTTCAGGGTGATGGTCATCACCGCCTCGCCATGCTGGTTCAGCGTGGTGTAGGCCAGCCGGACCGTGCCACGGTCGCCGCGGCGGGACGGGATGGCCTCCACCACCTCGACCCGGACGCGCAGCGTGTCGCCGGGCCGCACCGGGCGCAGCCAGCGCAGTTCGTCGCCGCCCGAGCCGCCCAGGCTGGTGCCGGTGATGGCCCCGGTGTCGCGGAACAGCCGGAAGGTCAGGGACAAGGTGTGGAAGCCGCTGGCGATCAGCCCGCCGAACGGCCCCTCCGCAGCGGCCACCGCGTCCATGTGGAAGGGTTGCGGGTCGAAGCGTTGGGCGAAATCCATGATCTGGCTGTCGGTGACCGTCGCCCCTTCGGTGTCGATCACGTCACCGACGCGGAAATCCTCGAAGTAACGCCCCGCCATGCCCGCTGCCCTCCCGTTCCATTGGTCCTCGTATGGACGGCGCTAAATGTAGATGGCGCCATCCATATAGAGAACCGCTTTCCCGGCGATCTTCACACGGTCGCCGGCCAGTTCACAGGACAGGGAACCGCCGCGGGCCGAGACCTGCCGGGCCTTCAGCCGCTCCTTGCCCAGCCGCCGCGCCCAGTAGGGGATCAGCGTGCAATGGGCGGAGCCGGTCACCGGGTCTTCGGGAATCCCCTGGGCCGGCGCGAAGAAGCGGGAGACGAAGTCCACGCCACCGCTGCCCGGCGCCGTCACGATGACCGCGTAGAAATCCTCCAGCCGGGCCAGGGCGCTCATGTCGGGGGTCAGGCCGCGCACCGTCGCCTCGTCGTCATAGACGACCACGAGGTCGCGCGCCTTCAGCAGCGCCGTCGGCGGTGGCCCGCCCAGCGCGTCGAGCAGGCCGGCCGGCGGACCGGCCAGCGGTTCCGGCGGGCGGCTGGGGAAATCCAGCGTATAGAGGTCGCCGTTGCGGGTGACGCTGAGGGTTCCGGCTTCCCGGGTGGCGAAGTCGATGCGCGGGCAGCCCCACTCCAGCATCGTCGCGATGACGAAGGCCGAGGCCAGCGTGGCGTGGCCGCACAGGTCCACCTCGACCGTCGGGGTGAACCAGCGGATCTCGTAACCGTCGCCGCGTCGGACGAGGAAAGCGGTTTCCGCCAGGTTGTTTTCCGCCGCGATGGCCTGGAGCGTCGCGTCGGGAAGCCAGTCCTCCAGCGGCACGACCGCCGCCGGGTTGCCCGCGAACACCGCGTCCGCGAAGGCATCGACCTGATACAGGGGAAGGCGCACGGTGCCTCCTTAGGGTTTCTCGGTGAACAGGAACGCCTGGGCGTGCCGCTCCATCCCCGCCGCCTCATAGAAGGTGACCGCCTTGGGCGCCGACAGGAGAAGGCAGGTCACGCCCTCCCCCACCGCGGCGCGGGTCCGGCGCATCAGCTCCTTGCCGATGCCGCGCCCCTGACAGGCGCGGTCGACGGCGAGGTCGGACAGGTAGCAGCAGAAGGCGAAATCGGTGACGGACCGGGCGACGCCGACCAATTGCCCGTCCGCGTCGCGGGCGGTGACGATCAAGCCGGCGTTGCGGAGCATCGCCTCCACCCGCGGGCGGTCCGCCACGGGCCGGCGTTCGGCCAGCCCGGAGCGGTGGAGCACGTCGATGAAGGCGTCGGCGGTCAGGTCGGGCTCGACGGCGTAGAGGATCGCATCGGCGCTCATCGCATCAACCCCGCCAGAACGGCTTGCTGACTTCGCTGTCCACGTCGGCGCGGGACACGCCGATGTCCTTCAGCAGATGATCGTCCAGCCGCATCAGCGCCTGCCGCTGCCGCCACCGTTCATAGCCGTTCAGACCGGCCTCCATCACGAACCAGACGGGGCGGATGCCGACGGTGAGGGCGCGCGCGATGACCTTGAAGACGGCCGTGAACGAGGACGATCCGGACGAGCGGGTCGCTTCCGTAGTGCGCATGATGAACCTCCTTCGTCAAAACATTCAGCCCCGAACAATCGAGACAATGGGGATTATGTCGACACAATCGTCCCGGTCAATGTCGTTATTGTCACCATTACATTTCCGATATCGGATGTATCCCGACGGCCACACCTTCCCGTGACGCACACCCCTGAACGAGCCCACCCTCCGGCGACCTCACCGTCCGGGCATGAAAAAGGCCGGCCGCGGAAAGCGGCCGGCCCGGTGTGCCCCCCCTGACTGGCGCCGGAAGGGGTCCCGTTACTCGCGGTTGCCCATGAGTTGGAGGAGCATCTGAAAGAGGTTGATGAAGTTGAGGTAGAGGGAGAGAGCGCCCATGACGGCGAGCTTGGTGTTGCCCTCGTGCCCATAGCCCTCGGCGTACTCCTCCTTGATGCGCTGGGTGTCGTAGGCAGTCAGGCCGGTGAAGATGACCACGCCGATGACCGAGACGGCGAACTGCAGCGCGCTGGAGCCGACGAAGATGTTGAC
>NZ_JAUQTX010000060.1:0-28728 GCF_059803775.1 Azospirillum sp. UFLA03-27
CGCGGCCAACGGTCAAAACCGCCGCCTGCGCATCCCTTCTCACAACACGGTATCAACGATTTCCAAGATCCCGCGGCCCTCATCAAGGACCGCTGCCCCTCCCGCGCTGCGCCACCGGAGTTCGGTGCGGCGCGTCGGGGCGCTGTGTCTAGAAGATCCGAAGCGGTCTGTCAAGCCTTTGTTTTCACGTTGGCCTGACATTACTTCGTCTCGTCTTCGGCATCTCTGCCGATCCCTTGCCGCCGTCGCGCTTCTCAGCGGCCCCGGCGTCGTGGGAGCCGGGTTATAGGCGGCTCGGCCAAGCCCGGCAAGTGCTTTTTTCATCGACCCGCATTTTTTCTGAAACGCCAGCGTCACAATGAGCCATTGGTCACAGACAGGGCCATTCAGGATTTGAGGGAAATGTGCAATCTTGCCGTCCCGGTCACCCACCGGTCATCCGATCGATCGTCACAACAGGTGGACGGCACTGTGCGTTTCAGAAAATCGCTTCTGACGGCGGCCCTCTTGTCCGGCCTTCTCGCGGCGTGCGCCAGCGATCCGTCATCATCCTCCCGCGACACCAACATCGACGCCCATATCGCGGAGGCCTCGCGCCGCTTCGGGATGCCGGAGCAGTGGATTCGCGAGGTCATCCGCCAGGAGAGCGGCGGACGCACCATGATGAACGGGCGTCCCATCACCAGCCATGCCGGCGCCATGGGCCTGATGCAGGTGATGCCGGTGACCTATTCGGAGATGCGCCGCAAGCACGGGCTGGGCTCCGACCCCTACCACCCACGGGACAACATCCTGGCGGGCACCGCCTATCTCAGGGAGATGTATGACCTGTTCGGGTCGCCGGGCTTCCTTGGCGCCTACAATTGCGGACCGGGCTGCTACGCCGACTATCTGGCCGGCAACCGCCGCCTGCCCGGCGAGACGCGGCGCTACATCGCGTCGGTGTCGCCACGCCTGGAGGGTGGCGCCACCGGCGGCACGGTGGAGGTCGCCAGCCTGCCCGCCACGCAGCCCTCGCCCATTTCCGCCGCTCCGGCACCGGTGGTGCCGGTGACTCCGGTGCCGGCCCCGCCGGTCGCTCCCCTGCCCCCGCCGGTCATCGCGGCCACGCCACTGCCGGTGAAGGTCGCCGCCGCGGGCGGCTGGACCGTCCAGCTCGGCGCCTTCCGGTCGCCCGACGACAGCGCTCGCATCATCGACCGGGCGCGCCGCTCCATGCCGGGCACGCTGAGCCGCACGGAGCGGGTGGTGCAGACCGTGGATACGCAGAACGGGCCGCTCTACCGCGCCCGGCTGACCGGCCTGACGCAACAGGACGCGGCGCAGAGCTGCGCCGGCCTGACGGGCATGGGCATGGCCTGCTTCGTGGTGCCCCCGGGCGCGTAAGCGCCCGGTATTCCAATGACAAGCGCGTGAGCGCCCGGCATCACCAAACTGGACGCGGGATCAGATGTCGAGCGGCAGGGAGTCGAGGTCCAGGCCCAGGCGGCGGACGATCTCAGCCGCCGTGTTCAGGTTGGTCTCGAACTTCCAGGTCTGGCCGTTGGGGCGGTATTCGTTGACGTTGGGGCGCCCGTTCGCGAAGCGGTAGGGCTGCACGCTGTACCAGCGGGCGTCGCTCATGCCCATCCCCTGCTCCGCGGCGTAGGATTCGGCAACCTGCGGCCACATGATACCGCCGGGCTGGGTGGGCTGATCGCTGTCCAGGAAAGCGACGATGCGAACGCCATTCAGTTCGAAGTCCACGCGCTGTTTCACACCACCGCCGGTGGAATTGTCGGGGACGGACGCGGCCGAATTTTGCGGCACTGTTACCTTTTCCATGACCTATAGCTCCGATTTGTCTAACAGCGTATAGGCAGTGGCGCACGGGAACCAGAGGCAAAATGCTCCCACGAGCCCGTCCGCTTGCAAAAGCGGCGACCGGGTCCCGCGCAAGGTGCCGAGGCGGCGATGCACATGGCTTTCGTCATAACCTGCGATCGAAGAATTACCGCGGGCGGGCCATCGTTGGGGATTCCCACGGACCGTGCGATGCGCTAGATTCGGTTTTGGTTTTGTTCGCAGCCACCATCCCTGGTCAGAATGGCCCGCCTCATCGACCGTCCCGCCGAACATCAGGACCGTTCCATCGCCCCCAGCCCTGCCGCTCCGCGGTGCGAGCATTGCGGGCGTCCGCACGGCCATACGTTGCGCTGCCTGCCGGACGGCCGCTGGCTGTCGCCCGACGGGATCTGGTTCAGCGACGAAGGCGACCCGGCCCCCTGGCCGGACGTGGTCGAGTATGCCGGGGTCCGGTCCTCGCGCAGCATCGTCGGACAATACCGACGCGCCGCGGCGATCGAACGGTCGGCCGAGAAGGCGATGGAACGGCGGTGGCTGTGCCGGCGTTGTCATATGGTCACCGCGCGCGACGAGCATCGGCGCGTCACCCGGACCCGGTCCCTGATGCGCCTCGCGCTCGGCGACCTGTTCGAGGGAACCTACACCATCTGAAGGGCTGCTCGGCCCTTCCGGGGAAAGAAAGCCAGACATTCCATGCAGAACGGACATTCGACACGCCGCGGGGCCGAGCCGCGGCGTACGGTGGGGGACTCCGCTTCGCGCCCCGCGAGGCCGGTCGATCCGGTCGTGATGGCTCTGAACCTGCTGAACGGTCCCCGCACCCGGGCGGCGCTTCTGAAGGCCGTGGAGGAACGGGTGAAAACGGATGCGGAGGAGCGCCGCCGCTTCGCCGCCGCCGCCGGACGGGTGCAGGGCGCCACGGGCGAGCAGGCGCTGACCCAGGCGGTCGGCAATTACCTGCGCGACCTGTCCCGCCTTCCCGAAGCCGGGCGCAGCGGGCCTTATCTGTGGCTGGCCGAGACGGTCGCCATCCTGGCCGGCGGCGGGCGTCCGGGACAGCCGGCTACCCTCTTCCGCGACCCGCGGGCCGAGGCGGAGGCGCTGTTCCGCCCACGTGGAGTGGCCTCAGCGTAAGCGGGGCGCTTGAAAACGGGAGAGGCCCGGCACCGGAGATCGTCCGGCGCCGAGCCTGTCCTTCAAAGAACGAAACGTACGATCAGGCGATCGTGCCGTCGAACAGGGCCGGCTCGATGGCGTTCATCTTCGCCGTGTTCACCGCCCAGTCGTCGGTCATGATGCCGCCGGTGTCTCCCGAGCCGGGGCTCCAGGCCCAGTAGGTGAAGCTGACGCCCTGGTCGCCCGCCGCCAGATCGGACTTGCCGTCGCCGTTGTAGTCGCCGTCCATGTACTTGACCATGGCGTCGAGCCACTGCTTGTCCTGGCCGGTCTCCAGCTTGGTCCCGAACTCGCCGACCAGGACCGGCGCGATGTCTTTCTGGACGATCCAGCCCCAGGCGTCCGTCCAGATGTCCTTCATGTTGTTCGGATAGCTGGGGTCGTTGAACCAGCCGAAGCCGGCCATCGACGGCGGGTAGTCGTGGACGGAATAGACCAGCTTGTTGTCGATGTTGAAGTCGACCGGGTTGGTCTTCACGCCGTCCAGGTTGCCGCCCCACCAGTAGGTGCCCTCGGACGAGTTCTCGACGCCCTCGACGATCAGCAGCCAGTTCGGGTTGACCGACTGGACGGCGTTGCCGATGCGCTCCGCCGCGGCCTTCCAGTCGGTGGCCTGGTTGCCGTCGCCCCAGGTGGCTTGGCCGTGCGGTTCGTTGTGCAGGTCGGCGGCGACGACCGACGGGTTGTCGGCGTAGCGCTGGGCCAGCATCTTCCAATTCTCAGTCATCTTCGATTCCGGGTACTGGCTGGTGTACCAGAGCCCGTTCTCGTTGGCCGAAGCGCCGTCGCCGGAGCGGTGGTGGTCGAGGATGATCTTCATGCCGGTCTGATCGGCGTAGTCGATGATCTTGTCGAACACCTCGAGGCTGGTCTTGCCCTGAAGCTCCGGGTTCTTCGAATAGTCGATGCCGGTCGGCATGCGGCCGTTGTCCAGCATGGCGTCCGACCAGGGCAGGCGGATGGTGTTGAAGCCCTGATCCTGCATCTGGTTCATGATGTTCTTGTAGCTGTCCTGCCACAAGCCCTGCGGGGCGAAGGCATAGCCCTCCGCGCCGAACCAGTTGACGCCGGTCAGCTTCACGTTGTTGCCGGCGCTGTCGACGATCTGGCTGCCCTCGGTGTGCAGGTAGCCGCCGCTGGACCCGGTGCCGCTGTCGGTGGAGGGGGTGGTCACCGGGGCGGTCGGCGTGGTCGGCGCCGTGCTCGGAGTCGTGGAGGGTGCGGAGGCGGAGCCGGAGGTGAACAGGCCCTTGTCGGCCTCCACCACCAGCGCGCCGTTCCACCACAGGTCGGCCTGCCCCTTGATGACGTCCTTGCCGTCGAGCGCACCCCTGTCGTAGCTGACCGCGGAGTCGGTCGGGGCGTATTCGTGGCCGTTGATGGTCACGCTGCCGACATGCAGGTTGCGGTCCTGGCCGTTCACCGTGGCATCGTTGTCGTACTGGACCTGGACCTTGTGCGCCTGATCGGCGGCCAGATCGGTCTTGAAGGAAAAGTTCTTCGACTCCGTGCCGGCCGTGCCCTCGCCGATCGTCTTGCCGTCCGCCAGCACCGTGAAGTGCGCGTTCTGGCCCGCCGCGGCGGTGCCGCGGGCGTTGATGGTGATGGTCGAGGAGCCGGTGCCGCCCGTGGCGACGCTGTCAGCCTCCGGCGCGGCGGGGGTGCTGCCGGAAGTGGCCGTATCGGGCGTGGCACCGTAGAGCGACGCCGGGGTGGAGAAGTTCAGCGACCCGTTCCACCACAGGCCTTCCTGGCCGGCCATGGTCCCGCCGGCATCGTCGTGCCGCTCGTAGCTCGCGTCGGTCGGGCTCAGCGTGTGGCCGTTGATGACGATGGACTTGATGCCGAGGTCGCGGTTCGACCCGGCGTTCACGTCGTCGTTGTCATAAACAACCTGGACTTTGTGTGCCTGACCAGAGGAAACGTCAACGTCGAATGTATAGGCTTTCGGCTCGGCCGAGCCCACCGACGCCTGACCAACATCCTTGCCGTCGATCATCAGACGAAAGTGAGGATTCACAGCGTCCGAAGAGGTGCCATAGGCGTTCACGACGATTTTGGACTTGGTCAAACCAGTGGAGGTCGTCGCCATTTGTCTATTCCATTGCGGTTTCGATGGCTAGACCGTGGCTCCAGATAGTTAACGAGATACTAACAATTCCTTTAAAATGAATTAACCATTTGTGGCAAATAGGAGCGGCCGGCCGCAGGCTTTGCCTGATGCGGCGACGCAACAGCAGGCCCGCTCTGGGTTTGCCGGGGACGCGCCGGGAGCACCGCCGCCGCCCTCGCGCAGGACCGTTCGGCGCCCGTGCCCCAGTCTGGTCACAGGCGGAAGGCCAACCCGTTCACATCCGGGATGCCCCGATCGTCCCGATGTGGACAGCGTGGTGCGAGCCGGCACGGAGTCCGCTCTTCCGAAGTGTCAACCCGTGGGCGAAGCCGCGCGTGCTACACTGTGCGTCACGACGGATGGTGGATGATGACGGGCATGAGGATGGTGGCGGCGCTTTGGACGGCGGCTTTGGCGACGGCCTCGGCAACCGCGCTTGCCGGCGCGCCGGTTCAGGCGTCCCCGGCCCCCGCCGTGGGGCAGAGCGTGTCGCTGGTGACCACCAACGGGTCGGCGACTTTCAAATTGTGCCGCAACTGGGTGTTCACCCACACCTGCCGCGAGTACGGCAACGTGCCGGTGCCGACGCGCATCGCGGCGGGAGATTCGTTTGAAATCACCTTCGGCAGCAACCCGAAGACGATGTGGTTCCGGGTCAAGGCCGTCCTGCTTCAGGACGGGCGCTGCCTGCTGATCCCCAAGCACGAGGACATGCCCGCCAAGGGCGAGGACGAACCGGTGGACATGCTGATCGTGGACCCCTGCCGAGTCCTGCGATGAAGGCCCTGCGGTAAAGGCGCGCCCGGTTGCGGGCCGCCTTCCGCAGGACGGCAGACTCAGCGCAGCGGGATGTTCATCTGCACGCTGAGGCCCGGGGCGGGCGCGTAATAGACCGGCGGCGGCGGTGCGTAGACCACGCGCGGGGCCGGGGCGTAATAGACGGGCGGCGGACGGCGCATCACCACGACCGGCGGGGGCGGCTCGTAAATCACCACGGGGCCGTGGCCGCGGTGGTGATGCTTGTGCTTGTGCTTGCGCCAATGCTTGTGGTCGTCGGCCATGGCCGGAGCGGCCAGCGCCACGGTCAGCACCAAGCTTCCCAGCGCCACGCTCCAGGCGCGCTTGCCAGGCTCGCGCTTGCCGAAACCACCTTCGCCTGAATGGCCCGCGCCTGAGTGGACGGACATTCCCTGCATCCTTTTTCTGCGATCGGTTGGCCCGATCCTAACAGCAGATCGTGCGCCAAAGCTCTGGCTCCAATCATCCGCACTGGGACAAATTTCGGGCACCCCTTATTCCCCGAAGGTGGTGCCCCCCGGCGGAAAGCGCGGGTCGAAAACCGAACGAACGTCAGAGGTTGCGGCCATTCGATTTGGTGTTCGCAGGCGCCAAAACTGTGTCACACTGTCGCATGGTGAATGGCATCGGGAGCGTCCGTATGGAAAGCCGCCGCAACCAGCCGCAACGTCACATCGTGCTCGCCTCGCACCCGACCGGCGGCGCCAAGCCGCGCTACACCCCGGTCCACTGGGGCGCCCCCACCGCCGCGGAGCGCGGGCCGGTCGTCGCCTCGCTCTCCGACCCAGC
The DNA here is from genome assembly GCF_059803775.1 of Azospirillum sp. UFLA03-27. Classification (NCBI taxonomy): domain Bacteria; kingdom Pseudomonadati; phylum Pseudomonadota; class Alphaproteobacteria; order Rhodospirillales; family Azospirillaceae; genus Azospirillum; species Azospirillum sp. UFLA03-27. The sequence goes on from NZ_JAUQTX010000060.1 coordinate 6,722, forward strand.
GCAGCGCAATTCCATTGGCGCCCACGCCGGCAGCTACGCGGTCTACCGGGCGCTCGCCATCGCGGCGGGGCAGCTCAGCGCCTATCACGTGCCGGACCTGACCAACACCGCCCCGGCGGAACCGATCGGCCCGCACCCGCAATGGGGCGCCCCGGAGAAGATCGTCTCCATCGACCCCTTCGGCCACATGGTCAGCGAGGCCTTCGGCGATCATCTGGCGCGCGGCGTCGACGTGCGCCCGACCATCGCGGTGACCAAGGCGCGCATCAAGATGCCGGAGCTGGTGGACGCCATGCGCGCCGGGCGGCTGGCGGCGGACGGCCAGATCCTGCTGCCGAGCGGCGACGCCCGCGTGACCAAGGTCGCCATCGAGCCGGTGTGGTTCCTGCCTGGCATCGCCAAGCGCTTCGGCATCACCGAGAGCGCGCTGCGCCGCGGCCTGTTCGAGCACACCGGCAGCATGTTCCCGGAGCTGGTGACCCGCCCCGACCTGAAGGTCTTCCTGCCGCCGATCAACGGGCTGACCGTCTACATCCTGGGCGATGTGGCGGCGTTGACCGACCCGGCGCGCAAGATCGCCTGCCGGGTCCATGACGAGTGCAACGGGTCGGACGTCTTCGGCTCCGACATCTGCACCTGCCGCCCCTACCTGACCCACGGCGTCGAGGAGTGCATCCGCACCGCCCAGGAGAACGGCGCCGGCTTGGTCATCTACAACCGCAAAGAGGGGCGCGCGCTCGGCGAGGTGACCAAGTTCCTGGTCTACAACGCGCGCAAGCGGCAGCCCGGCGGCGACCGCGCGGAGGCCTATTTCGAGCGGACGGAATGCGTGGCCGGCGTCCAGGACATGCGCTTCCAGGAGCTGATGCCCGACGTCTTCCACTGGCTGGGCGTCACCCGCATCGACCGCATGGTGTCGATGAGCAACATGAAGTCCGACGCCATCCGCCGCGCCGGGATCGAGATCGTCGAGCAGATCCCGATCCCGGACGAGCTGATCCCCGACGACGCCAAGGTGGAGATGGACGCCAAGAAGGCCGCCGGCTACTTCACCCCCGCCGTGCCGACCGCGGAGGAACTGACCGTCGCCAAGGGCCGGGGGCTGACCGATTGAGCGCCGTCAGCGACGATGATGTGGGGTGGCTGCTCTCCGCCGACGCGGTGCGCCAGCGTGCCCACGCGATCCTGGCGAAGGCCGAGCGCGGCGATCTCGTCCATTTCGCGTTTCGCCCGGACCGGCTGGCCGAGGCCGCCGCCCTGGTCGCCGCGGTGACGCGGGAGTCCTACCCGGACCTGGATGTTCCCTACCACAGCCGCTGGCGGCACTTCGTGGTGGAGGGCGAGGACCGCTGGGCGGCGCTTGCCGCCGGGCTGAGGGCGGACGCCGACGAGATCGCGCGCATCCGCTTCGACCTCGCGGTGACCAGCGTGCTGCTCGACGCCGGGGCCGGCGACCGCTGGCGCTACCGCGACGCGGCGGGGGTGGAACTGGCCCGCTCCGAAGGGCTGGCCATCGCCAGCTTCGACCTGTTCCGCTCCGGCGGCCTCGCCGACGATCCGGTCCACGCCCCGCTGCGCGCCGACGCGGCGGCCCTGGCCGCCATGAGCGGGGAAACACTCGCTCGCGGCTTCCAGGCCGGGCCGGACAACCCGCTGGTCGGGCTGGAGGGGCGCGCGGCGCTGCTGCGCCGGCTGGGGAGCGCGCTGACCGCCGCGCCCGACCTGTTCGGCACGCCGGGGCGGGTCGGCACCCTCTACGACGCGCTGAAGGTGCAGGCCGTGGACGGGATGCTTCCCGCCTCCGCCATCCTCGACGCGGTGCTGCGCGGGCTGGGGCCGATCTGGCCGGGCCGGATCGAGCGCGGCGGCGTCAATCTCGGCGACAGCTGGACCCATTCGGCGGTCGGCGTCGTCCCCTTCCACAAGCTGTCGCAATGGCTCAGCTACTCGCTGGTCGAGCCGCTGGAAGGCGCCGGCATCGCCGTTACCGGGCTGGACCGGCTGACCGGCCTGCCGGAATACCGCAACGGCGGGCTGCTGGTGGACAGCGGCGTTCTGGTGCCCAAGGACCCGCGCCTCCTCACCGACGAGTTGGAGGTGGGGGACGAGGCGGTGGTGGAGTGGCGCGCCCTGACCGTGGCCCTGCTCGACCGCCTCGCCGACGACGTGCGCGCCCGGCTGGGCGTGCCCGCGGAGAGCTTCCCGCTCGCCAAGGTCCTCCAGGGCGGGACCTGGACCGCCGGACGCCGGATCGCCCGCGAGCGCCGCCCCGGCGGAGGCCCGCCGATCCGCATCCGCAGCGACGGAACCGTCTTCTGATGTGACGCCAACCACCCAAAGGGTCGCCCATGCCCAACCCGACGCTGCCCATCCCGACGTTGACGGTCATCGACCACCCTCTGGTCCAGCACAAGCTGACCCTTTTGCGGCGGCGGGAGACCCCCACCGCCCGGTTCCACGAGGTGATGCGGGAGGTGTCGCAGCTGATGGGCTATGAGCTGACGCGCGACCTTCCCCTGGAGGACCGCCCGGTGGAAACGCCGCTCGCCAGCTTCGACGCGCCGCTGCTGACTGGCAAGAAGCTGTGCCTCGTCTCCATCCTGCGGGCCGGGCAAGGGTTGCTCGACGGCATGCGCACGCTGCTGCCGTCGGCCCGCATCGGGCACATCGGCCTCTACCGCGACCAGGAGACGCTGACCCCCGTCGAGTATTTCTTCAAGGTGCCGGAGGACATCGAGGAACGGATGGTCATCCTCGTCGACCCCATGCTCGCCACCGGCCACACGGCGGTCGCGGCGGTGCACCGGCTGAAGGACGCGGGTGCCGCCTCGATCAAGCTGGCGGTGCTGGTGGCCGCCCCGGAGGGCCTGCGCACCTTCCACGACGCGCACCCCGACGTGCCGGTCTTCACCGCCGCGGTGGACGAGCGGCTGGACGAGAACGGCTACATCCTGCCCGGCCTGGGCGACGCGGGCGACCGGCTTTACGGCACCCGCTGAGAATCGTTGCCGCCCTTTTGGTCACATGCCACCCTGCCGACCCGTGAGAGCCGCAGCAGGGCTGACGCGCACGGAATGGCATTGCCGTTGCAACGCCTCTGCTGCATTTCTGAGCTGAAACAGCAAAGCAGACGGAGGGGGTTTTCATGGGGAACGTATTCGGCGTGGCGCGGCGCGCCGTCCTGTGCGGTGCTGCGGCGGTCGCCGTCGCGGCGATGGCTCTGCCCGCCTGGGCCCAGTCGAAGGTCAAGGTCGCCGGCATCTACACCGTGCCGATCGAGCAGCAGTGGGTCAGCCGCATCCACACCGCCCTGAAGGCCGCCGAGGCCCGCGGCGAGATCGAGTATGTCTGGGCCGAGTCGGTCGCCAACACCGACTATGAGCGCGTGATGCGCCAGTACGCCGAGGGCGGCCAGCAGCTCGTCTTCGGCGAGGTCTTCGGCGTCGAGCGCGCGGCCCGCGCCGTCGCCAAGGACTATCCCAAGACCGCCTTCGTCATGGGCTCCAGCTTCAAGCCGCAGGAGCCGAACTTCTCGGTCTTCGACAACTACATCCAGGAGCCGGCCTATCTGACCGGCATGATCGCGGGTGCGGTGTCCAAGTCGAACGTCATCGGCATGGTCGGCGGCTACCCGATCCCGGAGGTGAACCGTCTGATGAACGCCTTCATGGAGGGCGCCAAGGAGGTGAACCCGAACGTGAAGTTCATGGTCAGCTTCATCGGCTCCTGGTTCGACCCGCCGAAGGCCAAGGAAGCCGCCTTCGCGATGATCGACCGCGGCGCCGACGTGATGTACGCCGAGCGCTTCGGCGTGTCCGACGCCGCCAAGGAGCGCAAGGTCCTGGCCATCGGCAACGTCATCAACACCCAGCCGCAGTATCCGGAAACCGTGGTCGCCAGCGCGCTCTGGCACATGGAGCCGTCGGTCGACCGCGCCATCGCCGCCGTGAAGGCGGGCAATTACAAGGCCGAGGATTACGGCCCCTACAGCCAGATGGTCCACAAGGGCTCCAGCCTCGCCCCGCTCGGCACCTTCGAGGGCAAGGTTCCCGCCGACGTGATGGCCAAGGTGAAGGCCCGCGAGCAGGAGATCCTCGACGGCAAGTTCACCGTGAAGGTGAACGACAACGAGCCCAAGTCGACGATGTGATCCACATTTCCTTCTCCCTTCTGTGAGGGAGGCCATCGAACCCTCTCCCCTCTGGGGAGAGGGTGGCCCGAAGGGCCGGTGAGGGGGTTGCGTTTGTGCCGGATGTACCGCCACGCACAACCCCCTCACCCTAACCCTCTCCCCAGAGGGGAGAGGGAATTTCTTGTTGCCTCCCCGGCACCCCGCGGACATCCATGACATCACCCCCCATCGTCCTCCGCCTCTCCGGCATCACGAAGCGGTTCGGGCCGCTCGTCGCCAACGATTCCATTTCGCTGACGCTGCACAAGGGCGAGGTGCTGGCCCTGCTGGGCGAGAACGGCGCCGGCAAGACGACCCTGATGAACATCCTGTTCGGCCATTACGTGGCCGATGAGGGCAGCATCGAGGCGTTCGGTCAGCCGCTTCCCCCCGGCTCCCCCCGCGCGGCGCTGGCCGCCGGAATCGGCATGGTCCACCAGCACTTCACGCTCGCCGACAACCTGTCGGTGCTCGACAACATCGCCGTGGGCACGGAATCGCTGTGGCGCCCGCGCTCCGACCGCACCGCCGCCAAGGCTAAGCTGCTCGACCTCGCCCGCCGCTTCGGGCTGGAGGTGCGGCCCGACGCGCTGGTCGGCGACCTGTCGGTGGGCGAGCGGCAGCGGGCCGAGATCCTCAAGGCGCTCTACCGCGACGCCCGCGTCCTGATCCTGGACGAGCCGACCGCGGTGCTGACTCCGCAGGAATCCGCCAGCCTGTTCGACACCCTGCGCCGCCTGACCGCCGACGGTCTGGCCGTGGTCTTCATCAGCCACAAGATGAACGAGGTCTTCGCGGCCAGCGACACCGTCGCCGTCCTGCGCGGCGGGCGCCTCGTCGCCACCCGCAAGACCGCCGAGACCGACCGCGAGGAGCTGGCCGAGCTGATGGTCGGCCGCACCCTGAAGCCGCCCACCCCGACCCCGCTGGAGCCGGGCGAGCTGGTGCTGACGCTGTCCGGCGTCACCGTCGCCTCCGGCCACGGGCGCCCGCTGCTCGACGGCGTGGACCTGACGGTGCGCCGCCGCCAGATCGTCGGCATCGCCGGCGTGTCGGGCAACGGGCAGACCGCGCTGGCCGAGCTGGTCAGCGGCCTGACCCACCCCGACTCCGGCACCATGACGCTGAAGGGCGAAGCCGCCGGCAACGCCAGCCCGGCGGAGATGGTCCGGCGCGGCGTCGCCCGCATCCCGGAGGACCGGCACGCCGCCGGCCTCGTCGGGGCCATGGCGGTGTGGGAGAACCTGATCGCCGAACGCTACCACGACCCGGCCTTCCAGCGCTTCGGCCTGATCCGCCGGGGGGCCGCCCGCGCCTACGCCGAGGAGGTCATCGAGGCGTTCGACGTGCGCTGTCCGGGTCCGGACGCCCGCACGCAGCTGCTGTCCGGCGGCAACATGCAGAAGCTGATCCTCGGCCGCACGCTGGCCCACGGTCCGGACCTGATCCTGGCGAGCCAGCCCACCCGCGGCCTGGACGTGGGCGCGGTGTCCTACGTCCATGGGCGGCTGCTGGAGGCCCGCGCCGCCGGGGCCGGGGTGCTGGTGATCTCCGAGGATCTGGACGAGATCCTGGCGCTGGCCGACGGCATCACCGTCGCCTATCACGGGCGCCTCACCCCCGTTCTGCCCCACGGCCGCGTGTCGGTCCGCCAGCTCGGCCTGCTGATGGCCGGGCATTGGGAGATTTTGCCGGAGATCGTCGATGCGGCTTGAACCGCGAGAGCATACCCCGCTGGCCGCCCGCCTGCTGGCGCCCGTGGCGGCGGTGGCGGCGGCGCTGGCGCTCTGTGCGCTGCTGGTCGCCTGGACCGGCGCGCCGGTGCTGCGCGCCTACGGCCTGCTGCTGGAGGGGGCCGCCGGCTCCCGCTTCGCCCTGACCGAGACGCTGACCCGCGCCACCCCGTTGATCCTCACCGGCCTCGCCGCCGCGGTCGCCTTCCGCGCCAAGCTGTGGAACATCGGGGCGGAGGGGCAGCTCTACATGGGCGCGCTCGCCGCCGTCGTGCTGGGCGGCGGCCTGCTCGACCTGCCGACCTGGCTGCTGCTGCCGACCGTGATGATCGCCGGGGCCGCCGCCGGTGGTGTCACGCTGCTCGGCCCCGCCGTGCTGAAGGTGCGCTTCGGCGTGGACGAGGTGGTCACCACGCTGCTGCTGAACTTCATCGTCCTGCTGCTCGTCTCCATGCTGCTGGAGGGCGCGCTGAAGGACCCCATGGGCATGGGCTGGCCGCAGTCCGCCCCCGTCGTCGAGGCGGCCGAGCTGCCCAAGCTGGTCGAGCGCACGCGGCTGCACACCGGCCTGCTGGTCGCGCTCGGCCTGTCGGTCCTGCTCTGGCTGATCGACACCCGGACCATCTGGGGCTACGAGAACCGGGCGGTCGGTGCCAACCCGCGCGCCGCGGCCTTCGCCGGCATGCCGGTGACCCGCGTCATGCTGCGCACCGCCCTGCTGTCCGGCGGGCTGGCAGGACTGGCCGGCGTGATCGAGGTTTGCGGGCTGAAGGGCTACCTGACACTCGACCTGTCGCCGGGCTTCGGCTACAGCGGAATCGTCGTCGCCATGCTGGCGCAGCTTCACCCGGTGGGCGTGGTCGGGGCGGCGGTGTTCATCGCCGGCATCTTCGTCGGCGCCGACGCCATGAGCCGCGCCATGCCGGTTCCCAACTACATCGCCGACGTGCTCGTTGCCACCAGCCTGCTCTGCATGCTGGTCGCCGGGCTGCTGACGCGCTACCGGCTGCGGCGGGGGTGAGCGCCATGGAGCTGTTCCAAACGATCCTCGACATCCTGGTTTCCGCCGCCTTCTGGACGGCTGTGCTGCGCATCGCCACCCCCTACATCCTCGGCACGCTGGGCGAGCTTCTGTGCGAGCGGGCGGGCGTGCTGAACCTCGGCATCGAGGGCATCATGACGATGGGCGCCATGGCCGGCTGGATGGCCGTCTACCAGGGCGCCGACCTGTGGACCGGCGTGCTGGTGGCGGCACTGTGCGGCGGGCTGATGGGGCTGCTGCACGCCACCCTGACGGTGCCGCTGGGCCTGTCTCAGCATGTGGCGGGCATCGGCGTCACGCTGCTCGGCACCAGCCTGTCCTACTTCGTCTACCGCCTCGTCCTGCCGCAGGCGAGCACCCCGCCGACCATCGAGCCGTTCCAGCCGCTGGACCTGCCCGGCGCGCTGGCGCAGACGCCGATGACCTACATGGCGCTGATCCTCGTCGCCGTGGTCGCCTACGTCCTCTACCGCACGCCGGTCGGGCTGGCGGTGCGCATGGTCGGCGAGAATCCGGCGGCGGCGGAGGCCCAGGGCCTGAGCGTCACCGCGGTGCGCATCGGCGCGGTGGTGGCGGGAAGCGCGCTGATGGCGCTGGCCGGGGCCTTCCTCACCCTGTCGGCCTTCAACGCCTTCTTCTTCAACATGGTCAACGGGCGCGGCTGGATCTGCATCGCGCTGGTCGTCTTCGCCTCCTGGCGGCCCGGCAAGGCGTTGCTGGGCGCGGTGCTGTTCGCCGCCTTCGACGCGCTGCAACTGCGGCTTCAGCAGGTGGCGGGGGGCGTCCTGCCCTACCAGCTGTTCCTGATGATGCCCTACCTGTTGAGCATCCTGGCGCTGGTGCTGGTGGCGCGCCGCGCCTCCTACCCGCGGGCGCTGATGATCCCGTACCGCAAAGGAGAACGCTGATGTTCGATCTGATCCTGCGCCGCGCCACGCTGCCCGACGGCCGCACCGGCATGGACATCGGCGTCCGCGGGGGCCGCATCGCCGCCGTGGAGAAGGACCTGCCCGGTCCGGCCGGGGAGGAGATCGACGCCACGGGCCGGCTGGTCACGCCGCCCTTCGTCGATTCGCACTTCCACATGGACTCCACGCTCAGCTACGGCCTGCCGCGGGTCAACCGCTCCGGCACGCTGCTGGAGGGCATCGCGCTGTGGGGCGAGCTGAAGCCGCAGCTCGTCCAGGACGCCATCGTCGAGCGGGCGCTGGCCTATTGCGACTGGGCGGTGGCGCGCGGCCTGCTGGCGATCCGCAGCCATGTGGACATTTGCGACCCGCGCCTGCTGGCCGTGGAGTCGCTGCTGGAGGTCAAGCGGCGGGTCGCCCCCTACCTCGACCTGCAGCTGGTCGCCTTCCCGCAGGACGGCGTTCTGCGCGCACCCGGCGCGGTGGACCTGCTGAAGCGCGCTCTCGACATGGGTGTCGACGTGGTCGGCGGCATCCCGCATTTCGAGCGGACGATGGCCGACGGTGCGGCCTCCGTGAAACTCCTTTGCGAGATCGCGGCGGAGCGCGGGCTGCTGGTCGACATGCATTGCGACGAATCCGACGACCCGCTGTCCCGCCATGTCGAGACGCTGGCCTACGAGACGCAGCGGCTGGGGATGCAGGGCCGGGTGACCGGCTCGCACCTCACCTCCATGCATTCCATGGACAACTACTATGTCTCCAAGCTGATCCCGCTGATGGTCGAGGCGAACCTCGGCGTCATCGCCAACCCGCTCATCAACATCACGCTCCAGGGCCGCCACGACAGCTACCCCAAGCGCCGCGGCATGACCCGCGTGCCGGAGCTGATGGGCGCCGGCCTGACCGTCGCGCTGGGCCACGACTGCGTGATGGACCCCTGGTACCCGCTCGGCTCCGGCGACATGCTGGAGGTCGCGCACATGGGCCTGCATGTCGGGCAGATGACCGGCTATGACGGGATGCTCGCCTGCTTCCGCGCGGTGACGGAGGCCCCGGCCAAGCTGCTGCACCTCGACGGCTACGGGCTGGAGGTGGGCTGTCACGCCGATCTGGTGGTGCTCCAGGCCGCCGACCCGGTGGAGGCGATCCGCACCCGCGCCACCCGCCTGTTCGTCCTGCGCCGCGGCGCCGTCGTCAGCCGCTGCGCCCCGGTGGAGGCCCAGCTCTCCCTGCCGGGCCGCCCAGAGTCGGTGTCCTTCACCCTGCCCACGGCACAGGCGAGGTAACGTCCCGCAATCCTTCCCTCTCCCACCCGGGGAGAGGGAAGAACCCGCGGATCAAGCCTTGTGGACCCCGGCGATGAAGCGGTCGATTTCGCGGGCCAGTTCCTTGGACTGACCGGCCACCCCGGCGGCGGCGGCGAGGAGTTGGTCGGCGGCGGCGCCCGTATCGCCCGCACCGGCCCGGATCTCGCCCATGCCGCCGCTGACCTCGCGGGCCCCGTCGGCGGCCTGCAGGACGCTTCGGGCGATGTCGCGGGTGGCGGCGGACTGCTGGTCCACCGCCGCCGCGATGCCGGACGCGATGCGGCTGACCTGGGCGATGGTCTGGCTGATGCTGCGCACCGCCTCCACCGCCTCGCCCGTCGCGTCGCGGATGCCCGTGATCTGGCCGACGATGTCCTCGGTCGCGCGGGCGGTCTGGTTGGCCAAGCTCTTGACCTCTCCGGCGACCACCGCGAAGCCCTTTCCGGCCTCGCCCGCACGGGCCGCCTCGATGGTGGCGTTGAGCGCCAGCAGGTTGGTCTGGCCGGCGATGTCGTTGATCAGGCCGACGACGGCGCCGATCCGCTCCGCGCTGTCGGCCAGCACGACGACCGCCGAGTCGGCGCGCTTCACGTCGGCCACCGCCGCCTCGGCGATGCGGGCGGACTCGCCCACCTGCTGCCCGATCTCCTCCACCGAGGCCGACAGCTCCTCGGTCGCGGCGGCGGCGGTCTGCACGTTGTCCGCGGCGGAATGGGCGGAGAGCGTCATCCGCTCCGACCGGCCGTGTGCCTGCTCGGCGATGCCGGTGAGGGCGCGGGCGGTGGATTCGAGCTGCTGCGCGGCCGAGGCCAGCGCCCCGGTCAGGCCGCCCGCCCGCTCCTCGAACCCGCGCTGCAGGTCGAGCAGGGTGGCGGTCCGCGCCTCCCTGGCGCGCCATTCCGCCTCCTGCTGGCGGCCCAGGTCGCGGGCCTGGACCAGCCCCTGCTTGAACACCCCGACCGCACGGGCCATGGCGCCCGCCTCGTCGCTGCGGTCGGCGCCGGGAATGGCGGCGTCCAGATCGCCGGCGGCCAGTCGGTCCATGGTGACGGTCAGCCCGGCGATCGGCCGGGCGATGCCGTCGCCCACCCGCCACGCCACCAGACCGCCGAGCAGGATGCAGCCCACCCCGACCAGGACGGTCAGCAGGGTCAGCCGGTTGGCGTCGGCCATCACGCTGGCCTGCGGCGCGGCGACCAGGAACGACCATGCGCCGTCGGCTCCGGTGAAGCGCACCGGCGACAGGCGCAGGTAATAGGGGGCACCGCCGAGCGTGACGACGCCGTCGTAGGCCCGCCCCTCGGCGATGGCGCGGCGCGCCTCCTCCGGCAGGTCGTCGGCGGGATGGGACAGGCGGCCGGCGTCGGGATGGGCCACATAGACCCCGGCGCCGGTGAGCACCGCCGCGTGGCCGTCGCCGTAGGGCTTCACCCGGCGGACCAGATCGGTCAGTCCGCTCAGCGTCAGGTCGACGCCGGCGACGCCGATCACCCGGTCGCCGTCCTTCACCGGCGCTGCGGCGCTGGTCATCAGCGTCTTGGTCAGATCGTCCAGATAGGGTTCGGTCAGAACCGGCTTCCCGGCCGCGGCGGCGGCCCGGTAATACTCCTTCTCCTTCACATCGGAGAAGGGATAGCCCTCGCTGTCGTCGGCCTTGGGGCCGGGCAGCCACAGCAGGCTCATCCGCCCGGTGCCGGGCAGCCCCAGGATCTCGCCGGCGCGGTCCATCCCGGCGACTTCGCGGTCGCGCCCGTCGAACCCGTCGTCAGCCATGTCCACCCACACCCCGGCGTAGAGCGGGCCGACCGCCATCAGGCGGTTGAGGTAGCGGTTGACCGTCTCGCGGCGCGGAGTGCCGGTGGAGCGCTCCACCTCCACCAGCGCGGCGGCGGAACGGGCGTCGGCCAGGGCGGCGGAGATGTCGGCGGCCACCCGCGCGCCGTGATGGTCGGCGGTTTCGGCCACCAGGGTCGTGACCGCCCGCTCCGCGGCGTCGCGCGACAGGAACAGGGAAACGGAGGTGACCGCCGCCGCTCCCACAGCCAGGACAGCGGTCATGCCGATGATGATCTTGGTTCTGAAACGCCCCTTCATGCCCCTACCCTGTCCGTGCCGCCGCCCCGGATCAGGGGCGGTCGGCCATCTTGGCACAGCGAAAACCGAACGGCCATATCTGCCGGCTACGGATCATCCGCCGGCTCAACGGTGGCGAGCGCCCGCCGCCCCCCCCATCCGCCGCGGACGAGGCGGGTGCCGGTTTTATACCGGAGGCTTCATGGCGGTGCCCCTGGTGCCGGATCGGACCGTGATGCGCGCATCGGGCCGCCCCCTCTCCCATTCTTCGGCATTTGCCGCGAAAGGTCCGAAGGGCGATTAGTTCGCCTAACGCACAAAAGAGCTTGCCAGGCATTTCGCATCTGGTATACGGTATCTCACATCCCATCGCGCTTCGGAAACGAAGTGCAAAACCAACGGCGCGGGCGTGTTTTGAAGAAAACATGACGGTGCCCGAAGGTTTCGGGTCCGGTGTCGGAGCGAATGCTTTCATGAGCGCAACAGTCGATTTCGCACAGCTGGTCATGGCCGCCGGGGACGCGATCGTCGTGTCCGACGCACAGGGCGCCATCACTCTGTGGAATCCGGCGGCCGAGCGGATGTTCGGCTTCGCGGAAGGCGAAGCGCTGGGGCAATCGCTCGACATCATCATCCCGGAACGCCAGCGCCAGCGCCATTGGGACGGCTACGCCAATACCATGCGCACGGGCCAGACGCGCTACGGCAGCGATGTGCTGCGCGTCCCGGCCCTGCACAAGGACGGGCATGCCCTGTCCATAGCCTTCACGGTCGCCCTGCTGACCGCGCCGGACGGCACGGTGACCGGAATCGTCGCCATCATCCGCGACGAGAGCAGCCGCTGGGCCGAGGAGCGCAAGCTCCGCCGACGCCTGTCGGAGTTGGAGTCCGCAAGTCCGTAACCCACAACCCATCCCGCCAGTTTGTCCGTGTTGTCCAGTGCTCAACAACGGCATCGCAATAAGTGAGAGGGAGTAAACGAGCCATGAGCAAGCCGCTCGAAGGAATCAAGATCATCGACTTCACCCACGTTCAGGCCGGCCCCGCCTGCACGCAGCTTCTCGCCTGGTACGGCGCGGACGTCATCAAGGTGGAGCGGCCGGGTTCCGGCGACGTCACCCGCAACCAGCTCCGTGACATTCCCGAAGCGGACGCGCTCTACTTCACGATGCTGAACAGCAACAAGCGCTCGCTGACGCTGGACACCAAGACCCCGGCGGGCAAGGAAATCCTTGAGAAGCTGATCAAGGAGTCCGACGTCCTCGTGGAGAACTTCGGTCCGGGCGCGCTCGACCGCATGGGCTTCACCTGGGAGCGCATCAACGAGCTGAACCCGGGCATGATCGTCGCCTCGGTGAAGGGCTTCAGCGACGGCCACCATTACGAAGACCTGAAGGTCTACGAGAACGTCGCCCAGTGCGCCGGCGGTGCGGCCTCGACCACCGGTTTCTGGGACGGCCCGCCGACCGTCAGCGCCGCCGCCCTCGGTGACAGCAACACCGGCATGCACCTCGCCATCGGCATCCTGACCGCCCTCATGGGCCGTTCGAAGACCGGCAAGGGCCAGAAGGTCGCCGTGTCGATGCAGGACTCGGTCATCAACCTCTGCCGCGTCAAGCTGCGCGACCAGCAGCGCCTCGACCGCGTCGGCTACCTGGAGGAATACCCCCAGTACCCGCACGGCGAGTTCTCCGACGTGGTTCCGCGTGGCGGCAACGCCGGCGGCGGCGGCCAGCCGGGCTGGGTGCTGAAGTGCAAGGGCGCCGAGACCGACCCGAACGCCTACATCTACTTCACCATCCAGGGCCATGCCTGGGCGCCGATTTGTAAGGCTCTCGGCAAGCCGGAGTGGATCGACGATCCGGCCTACAACACCGCCCAGGCGCGTCAGGACAAGATCTTCGACATCTTCGCCTTCATCGAGGGCTGGCTGGCCGACAAGACGAAGTACGAGGCGGTCGACATCCTGCGCAAGTTCGACATCCCGTGCGCCCCGGTGCTGACCATGAAGGAAATCGCCGAGTGCCCGTCGCTCCGCAAGAGCGGCACGATCGTCGAGGTCGACCACAAGGCGCGCGGCAAGTACCTGACCGTCGGCAGCCCGATCAAGTTCTCCGACATGACCGTCGAAGTGACCGGGTCGCCGCTGCTCGGTGAGCACTCCGACGAGGTTCTGGCCAGCCTCGGCTACACCAAGGAGCAGATCGCCGAGTTGCACGCCAACAAGGTTGTCTGATCGTTTCCCGACAGTCTGACGGCACACCTCGCGAAGACGGCGCTCCGAAAGGGGCGCCGTTCTTTTTTTGTGCTGTTCCTTCTCCCCTCCGGGGAGAAGGCCGGGATGAGGGGGCGCCGAAGGCGATCCGCCCTGCCGGGCAATTCTTTTTTCCGTCCTGCCGGGCGTAAATCCCCCTCACCCGGCCCTTCGGGCCGCCCTCTCCCCAGGGGGGCGAGGGGATTCTACCGCAGCCACTCCCTCACTTCGCGGATGCGCTGGTTGCCCTCCGGCGTGCGGGCGTAGGCCTTGCCGTACTGGGTCTCATACTCGCGCACGAAGCCCTGGCGCAGCAGCCCGTCCAGCACCGGGCGGACGATGGCCGGCTTCAGGTTCGCGGCCTTGGTGATCGTCAGGAACGAGGCCGGCAGAGCCGTCACCTCCGGCCCCGGCGTGGCGCGCAGGGTGTTGAGCGAAGTCCAGTCGACGGAGGTTGGTGAAATCATCGGCTACCCTCGATGCGGCGCGCTGTTGACTCTCTCTCGATACGACCTCAACTTCACTTGAGGTCAAGAGGTTCCGAACCCCAGGGGAGGCCCGGCGATGGCGATTCTCGATCCCGCGGACATGGACAAGGACCTTTCCGTGGGCGAGGTCGCGGAACGCTCCGGTGTGGCAGTGTCCACCATCCACTTCTACGAATCAAAGGGGCTGATCGCGAGCTGGCGGAGCAGCGGCAACCAGCGCCGCTTCCCCCGCGACGTGCTCCGGCGCATCGCCGTCATCAAGGTGGCCCAGCGCCTGGGCGTTCCCCTGGCCACCATCGCGCAGGCGCTGAAGACCCTGCCGGACGGCCGCACCCCCACCGCAGAGGACTGGAAACGCTTGTCCGCGGCCTGGAAAGCGGACCTGGACGAGCGCATCGCCGTGCTCACCAAGCTGCGCGACGGGCTGGAGGGGTGCATCGGCTGCGGCTGCCTGTCGCTCGGCGAATGCCCGCTGCGCAACCCCTGGGACGAGCTGTCGGAGGACGGTCCCGGACCGCGCCTGCTCGATCCGCGGTGACATCCGCGCTGTTTTGCCGCACTGCAGCATGGCCTCCCCGTCCGGCGCCGTCCCGGCAATAAAAAGGCCGTGCTGTTTCCAGCACGGCCAGTATCCGAGAGGCTCGCATATAATGCGGAGCAACAACCCGCCCGATACAAAGGGTGATGAACCCTGTGTAAGAAGAATGATGCCCGAGTCTTCGCCGGGACGCAACAAGGAATCTCAAGCTTCCACATTGCGGAAACAAAGTGTTTTTCCAAAAAAAAGACCGCGCCGTTGCGGGCGCGGTCAGTTTCTTCAGGGCAGCACTACGTGACAGGAAGGAAAACCGGGGTAACAGCCGCCCCAACCCAATCCGAAGGATTTGCGGATCGGGGCGGATCGCGCCTCCCGGCCGGCGCGAATTCGAATTCCGTAAGGGTGTTCCGGATCAGGCCCAGGGATCAGGCCCAGGGATCAGGTCGGGAAACGCCCGCCGATCTCGGCGGTCACCGCCGCGGCGGTGCGCTTGACCATCTCACCGAAGGCCACGACGCGGGCGTCGTCCAGGCGCCGGTTGGTGCTCGACAGCGACAGGGCACCGATGACGCGGGCCTGCTCGTCATAGATCGCCGCGGCGACACAGTGCAGGCCGCTGACCCGCTCCTCCTGGTCCACGGCGTAGCCGCGGTCGCGCGTCAGGATCAGCTCCCGGTGCAGCGCCGGGATCGACGACACGGTGGTCCGGGTGAACTGGCGCATGCCGCGCTGGGTCACGATGCTCTGCACCCGCGTGTCGGGCATGCCGGCGAGCAGCGCCTTGCCGACGGCGGAACAGTGCAGCAGCGTGCGGTCGGTGACGGGAAGCGCCGCCTGGGCGACGCGCGGGCCGCCGACCCGGTGCAGATAAATGGCCTCGCCGTTCTCCTCAACGGCCAGATTGACGACCTCGCTGGTCTCCTCCATCAGCCGGCGCATCCGCGGGCGGGCGACGTCGAGCAGGCTGCGCGTCTTCAGGAAGCCGGTGCCGGTCATGTAGGCCTGCACCCCGACCGCCCAGCCGCGCTTGCCCTGGTCGAAGCGCACGTAACGCTCCTCCTGCAGGGTGGTCAGCAGACGGTGCGCCGTGGAGGGCGAGAGATGCGCCGCTTCGGCCACCGCGGTCAGGCTCATCGGGCTGTCCGACTGGCCGAGGATGGTCATGATGCTCAGTGCCCGCGACAGCGACTGCACGAGATTGCCCTTCGCCGCACGGTCCACGGTTTCCGCGCGGCCTTCGGCCCGCAGGGCCGGGGGTGCCATCATCAGCGCTTGCGTCTTCATCGTCCCATCCCTCTCGAAATCGTCCGGCGCTGTTGCATCGCGCCGTTGTCGTCCTCGGGTGTGGCGGCCCCCGGTTCTCCCTTGCGGGGAGCGGGGGCCGCCGGTTGGCTATGCCGCCGGCTCGATGCGGGCCGCGGCGAACTTGAACTCGGGAATCTTCCCGTAGGGGTCCAGCTTCGGGTTGGTCAGCACGTTGGCCGCCGCCTCGGCGTAGCAGAAGGGCACGAATACCAGCCCGGACGGGACGTTGTAGTCCGACCGCGCCTTCAGCTCGATGGTGCCGCGCCGGGTGGTGACCTTCATGCGGTCGCCGCCCTTGGCACCCATCCGCCGCAGGTCCGCCGGGCTCATGTAGGCCACCGCCTCCGGCTCCAGATCGTCCAGAACCTGGGCGCGCCGGGTCATCGAACCGGTGTGCCAATGCTCAAGCTGGCGCCCGGTGGTCAGCACCATCGGGAACTCCGCGTCCGGCTCCTCCGCCGGCGGGATCACGTCGGCGGGGACCAGACGCCCGCGGCCGGTGGCCGTGGGGAAGCCGTCGCCGAACACGATCTCCTGGCCCGGATCGTCCGCGGACAGGCTGGGGTAGGTCACCGAGCGCTCGCGCTCCAGCCGCTCCCAGGTGATGTTGTCGAGCGACGGCATCGCCCCCTTCATCTCCCGGAACACGTCGCGCGGGTGCTCGTAATTCCAGTCCAGACCCAGGCCGCGGGCCATGGCGTTGACGATCCACAGATCCTGCCGGGCCTCGCCGGGCGGCGGCAGGGCCTGGCGGCCGAGCTGGACCTGGCGGTTGGTGTTGGTCACCGTCCCGGTCTTCTCCGGCCAGGCCGAGGCGGGCAGCACCACGTCGGCGTATTTGGCCGTCTCGGTCAGGAACAGGTCCTGCACCACCAGATGGTCGAGCTTGGCGAGCGCGTCGCGGGCGTGCTCCACGTCCGGATCGGACATGGCCGGGTTCTCGCCCATCACGTACATGCCGTTCAGCGAGCCGGCGTGGATCGCGTCCATGATCTCCACGACGGTCAGGCCGCGCTTGGAGTCCAGCTTGGTGTCCCAGAAATCCTCGTAGAAGGCGTGGACCTCGGGATCGTCCACCGGACGGTAATCCGGGAACATCATCGGGATCAGGCCAGCGTCGGAGGCGCCCTGGACGTTGTTCTGGCCGCGCAGCGGGTGCAGGCCGGTGCCGGGGCGCCCGATCTGGCCGGTGACCAGCGACAGGGCGATCAGGCAGCGCACGTTGTCGGTGCCGTGGGTGTGCTGCGACACGCCCATGCCCCAGAAGATGATCGAGCCCTTGGAGGTGGCGTAGAGGCGCGCGACCTCGCGGAGCTGCTCCGCCGGGATGCCGCAGACCGGTTCCATGGCCTCCGGGGTGAAGCTGGCGATATGGGCGCGCAGCTCCTCGAAGTCCTGGGTGTGCTCCGCCACATACCGCTCGTCGTACAGCCCCTCGCTGATGATGACGTTCAGCATGGCGTTCAGCATCGGCACGTCGCGGCCCGGCTTGAACTGCAGCATGTGGCTGGCGTGGCGCTTCAGCACCTGACCGCGCGGGTCCATGATGACCAGCTTGGCGCCGCGCTTGGCAGCGTTCTTGAAGAAGGTCGCGGCGACCGGGTGGTTCTCCGTCGGGTTGGAGCCGATGACGACGATCACCTCGGCGTCCTTGGCCGCCATGAATGGGGCCGTCACCGCGCCCGACCCGATGCCCTCGATCAGCGCCGCCACCGAGGAGGCGTGGCACAGGCGGGTGCAATGGTCGACGTTGTTGGTGCCGAAGCCGACGCGCACCAGCTTCTGGAACAGATAGGCTTCCTCGTTGGAGCCCTTGGCCGAGCCGAAGCCGGCGAGCGCCGAGCCGCCCCGCTCGTCGCGGATCTTGCGCAGGCCGGCGGTGGCGACCTCAAGGGCCTCCTCCCAGCTCGCCTCGCGGAAGTGGGTCAGCGGGTTGAGCGGGTCGATGTCCACGTCGTGCTTGGACACGCCCTCCTTGCGGATCAGCGGCTTGGTCAGGCGGTGCGGGTGGTGGATGTAGTCGAAGCCGAAGCGGCCCTTCACGCACAACCGGTTCTTGTTGGCCGGGCCGTCGCCGCCCGTCACCGACAGCAGCTTCTCGTCCTTGATGTTGTAGGTGAGCTGGCAGCCGACGCCGCAATAGGGGCAGACGCTGTCCACCTTGCGGTCCGGGGCGGCGGCGAAGACGCCGCTGTTCAGGTCCACCTGGGTCTTCGGCATCAGCGCGCCGGTCGGGCAGGCCTGGACGCACTCGCCGCAGGCGACGCAGGTGCTGTCACCCATCGGGTCGGCGAAGTCGAAGACGATCGTCTCCTTGTGGCCGCGCAGCGCCATGCCGATCACGTCGTTGACCTGGACCTCGCGGCAGGCGCGGACGCACAGGTTGCACTGGATGCAGGCGTCGAGCTGCACCGCCATGGCCGGGTGGCTGAAGTCGGGCTTCGGCGCGCATTCCCGGCTGGGGAAGCGGCTGTCCGAAACCTCCAGGCGGTCGGCCCAGCGCCAGAACTTGCTGTCGGGGTCGTGCGCTTCCTCCCGCTTCGGCTGGTCGGCGACCAGCATCTCGATGACCATCTTGCGGGCGAACTTGGCGTTCTCGCTGGCCGAGCGGACGCGCATGCCCGGCGTCGGGTGGCGCACGCAGGAGGCCGACATGGCGCGCTCGCCGTCGATCTCGACCATGCAGGCCCGGCAGTTGCCGTCCGCGCGGTAGCCCGGCTCGTCGGCGTAGCAGAGATGCGGGATCTCGGTGCCCAGGCGGTTGGCGACCTGCCAGATCGTCTCGCCGGCGTGGGCTTCGACGAGTTCGTCGTCGAGGTGGAACAGGATGCGGTCGCTCATATCACCGGACCTCCCCGCGCAGATCGTCGCGGAAGTGCTTCAGCGCACTCTTGAGTGGGTTCATCGCGGCCTGACCCAGGCCGCAGATCGACGCCGTGCCCATCAGCCGGGCGAGTTCCGTCAGAAGCGGCTCGTCCCACACCGGCTGCTTGATGAGCGCCACCGCCTTCTCCGTTCCGACGCGGCAGGGCGTGCACTGGCCGCAGCTTTCGTCCTCGAAGAAGTCCAGCAGGTTGCGCACGACCTTGCGCATGTCGTCCTTGTCCGACAGCACGACCACCGCGGCGGAGCCGATGAAGCAGCCGTGCTGCTCCAGCGTGCCGAAGTCCAGCGGGATGTCGTCCATGCTGGCGGGCAGGATGCCGCCCGACGCGCCGCCGGGCAGATAGCCCTTCAGCGTGTGGCCGTCGGCCATGCCGCCGCAATACTCGTCGATCAGCTCGCGGATGGTGACGCCGGCGGGGGCCAGCTTCACGCCCGGGTCCTTCACGTGACCGGAGACGGAGTAGCTGCGCAGGCCCTTGCGGCCGTTGCGCCCGTGGCTGCCCCACCAGTCGGCGCCCTTCTCGAGGATGTCCCTGATCCAGAACAGCGTCTCGACGTTGTTGATCAGGGTCGGGCGGCCGAACAGGCCGACGACCGACGGGAAGGGCGGCTTGTGCCGCGGCAGGCCGCGCTTGCCCTCGATGCTCTCCAGCATCGCGGACTCCTCGCCGCAGATGTAGGCCCCGGCGCCGCGCCGCAGATGGATGCGGGTGTGCCCGGCGAGGCCGGCCTTCTCCACGGCGGCGATCTCGTGCTCCAGCACCTCGCGGATGTGCGGGTACTCGTCGCGCAGGTAGATGTAGACGTCGGTCGCCTCGACCACCCAGGCGCCGATCAGCATCCCTTCCAGGAAGCGGTGCGGATCGTTCTCCAGATAGAAGCGGTCCTTGAAGGTGCCCGGCTCGCCCTCGTCCCCGTTCACCGCCATCAGGCGGGGGCCGGGCTCATGGCGGACGAAGCGCCACTTGCGGCCGGTCGGGAAGCCGGCGCCGCCGAGGCCGCGCAGGTTGGCGCCTTCCAGCTTGCCGAGGATGTCGTCCACCGGGACGTTGCCGGCGAGACAGTCGGCGAGCAGGCGGTAGCCGCCCTCCGCCTTGTACTGCTCCAGGCTGACATAGGTGGGGAGCTGCGGGTGCGTCTCGCCGTTCTTCACGGCGGTGACCACGCTCTCGACCGTGGCGTTCTCGTGCAGGGCATGGCCGATGGCCACCGCCGGGGCGTTGTGGCAGGCGCCCATGCAGGGCGCGCGCACCACCCGGACGTCCGGCCCCATGTCGGCGGCCTTCAGCTCGTCGAGCAGCTTTTCGCCGCCGGCCATGCAGCAGGACAGGCTGTCGCAGACCCGGACGGTCACGGGCGGAGGGGCTTCCTCCCCGTCCATCACGATGTCGAAGTGGGCGTAGAAGGACGCCACCTCGTACACCTCCACCAGGGCCAGCCGCATCTCGTGGGCGAGCGCCGCAAGATGGCGGGCGTGCAGCCCGTGATAGGTGTCCTGCAACAGGTGCAGATGCTCGATCAGCAGGTCCCGCTGCCGGGACCGGTCACCGAGAAGGTCCTGCACCTCCGCCAGGGCCGCCGGATCGACCTGCCGGCCCTTCGGCTGGGGCCGGGTGTTCCGGCGCCCCGAACCGGGATGGATGGCGCGCCTTTTGTTGTCGTCTTTGGCGACGATGGCCGTGTCCATGTCCGCCCTCCCCTCTCGTCTCAGGCTGATTCTTAGTAACGCTGGGATGTCGTACAGTCGTTTGGAACCGCCCCCCGATTTTTCCGGGGGGCTTAATTTTTTATAATTTAGGAAGGCGTTACTGCTTAGGACCCTTGCGGACGGCGCTGGTGGGGTTGAGGCTGCCGATGTTGCCGCTCTCCGACCCGGCGTTGGGGTCGATCACCGCGTTGATCAGCGTCGGCCGGCCGCTGTCCATCGCCGCGCTGACCGCGCGGTACAGCTCGTCCGGCGTCGTCACGTTGACGCCCGCGCCGCCGAAGGCCTCCATCATCTTGTCGTAGCGCGAGTCCGGAACGAAGACCATCGGCGATGGGTCCGACCCGCCCGTCGGGTTCACGTCCGTCCCCTTGTAGATGCCGTTGTTGTTGAACACCACGATGCACACCGGCAGGTTGTAGCGGCAGATCGTCTCCACCTCCATGCCCGAGAAGCCGAACGCGCTGTCGCCTTCCACCGCCAGCACCGGCTTGCCCGACTCCACCGCCGCGGCCACCGCGAAGCCCATCCCGATGCCCATCACGCCCCAGGTCCCGACGTCCAGGCGCTTGCGCGGCTGGTGCATGTCGATGATCCCGCGCGCCAGGTCCAGCGTGTTCGCCCCCTCGTTCACCAGCAGGGCGTCCGGCCGCTCCTGCACCACCCGGCGCAGCGCGCCGAGCGCGCCGTGGAAGTTCATCGGCGAGGCGTTGCTCATCAGCTTGGGCGCCATCTTGGCGATGTTCGCCTCCTTGCGCGCCGACACAGCCCCCGTCCACTCCGCCGGCGGCGGCGTCCAGCCCTTGGCCATCCCGGCGGTCAGGGCCGACACGCACGACCCGATGTCGCCGACCAGCGGGGCCACGATCGCCACGTTGCTGTCCATCTCGCGCGGCTCGATGTCGATCTGGATGAAGGTCTTCGACCCTGGCTCGCCCCAGGTCTTGCCCTTGCCGTGCGACAGCAGCCAGTTCAGGCGCGCCCCCACCAGGACCACCACGTCGGCGTCCTTCAGCACCATCGAGCGCGCCGCCCCCGCCGACTGCGGGTGGGTGTCGGGCAGCAGGCCTTTGGCCATGCTCATCGGCAGGAACGGAATGCCGCTCTTCTCGACCAGCTCACGCACCGCCTCGTCGGCCTGGGCGTAGGCGGCGCCCTTGCCGAGGATGATCAGCGGCCGCTTGGCGCCCTTCAGCACCTCCAGAGCACGCGAGACCGAGTCCGGCGAGGGCAGCTGCGCCGGGGCGGCGTCGACCACCTTGACCAGCGAGCGGGCGCCCTCGGCGGCGTCCATGACCTGCGAGAACAGCTTGGCCGGCAGGTCGAGGTAGACGCCGCCCGGACGGCCCGACACCGCGGCGCGGATGGCCCGGGCCACGGCGATGCCGATGTCCTGGGCGTGCAGCACGCGGAAGGCCGCCTTGCACAGCGGCTTGGCGATGGCCAGCTGGTCCATCTCCTCGTAGTCGCCCTGCTGGAGATCGACGATCTCGCGCTCCGACGAGCCGGAGATCAGAATCATCGGGAAGCAGTTGGTGGTGGCGTTGGCCAGCGCGGTCAGGCCGTTGAGGAAGCCCGGCGCCGAGACGGTCAT
>NZ_JAUQTX010000061.1:0-28545 GCF_059803775.1 Azospirillum sp. UFLA03-27
GTTATAGTCTCGTGGGCTCGGAGATGTGTATAAGAGACAGCCCCTACGCCGACCGGCTGGACAACTGGGTCGAGCGCGCCCGCGGCAAGGGGCACGAGGTGATGCTCTCCGTCCCCATGGAGCCGCAGGACTACCCACGCAACGACCCCGGCCCCAACGCCCTTCTCACCATGCTGCCGCCGGAGCGCAACATGGAGAGGCTGGAATGGTCGCTGGGCAAGGCGGTCGGCTATGTCGGCATCACCAGCACCACTGGCAGCAAATTCACCGCCAACCCCGACGCGGTGAACCCGGTCGTCGCGGCTATGAAGGCGCGCGGCCTGATGGTGCTCGACGCCCGCGCCAACCCGCGCAGCGTTGCCGGAACCCTGGCGGGTCAGGCGGGCGTGCCGCGGGCCTTCGCCGACCGCGTGATCGACCGCGACCTGTCGCGCGGTGCCATCGACGACCAGCTCGCCGAGCTGGAAGCCATCGCCAAGGCCAACGGGGCCGCGGTGGGCATCGGCGCGCCCTACCCCAGCACCATCGAACGGATCAACCTGTGGCTCACCGGGCTGGCCGACCGTGGCATCGCCATCGTGCCGGTCTCCGCCGTGGCCAACATGCAGAAGCAATGAGGCGCATGAGCAAGAAGCCCATCGACCGCGAGTCCCTCCCCTACCGCCCCTGCGTGGGGGTGATGCTGCTGAACGACCGCGGGCAGGTCTTCGTGGCCCGGCGCTGCGACAGCAAGGACGCTTGGCAGATGCCCCAGGGCGGCATCGACGAGGGCGAGGGCGTGCATGAGGCCGCCCTGCGCGAGCTGAAGGAGGAGATCGGCACGGACAAGGCCGAAATTCTCGGGGAGACGGCGGAAAAGCTGCGCTACGACCTGCCCGATCATCTGCTGGGCAAGGTCTGGAAGGGCCGCTGGCGCGGGCAGGAGCAGGTCTGGCTGGCCGCCCGCTTCACCGGCGCGGACGCCGACATCGACCTCGCCACCGAGCATCCGGAGTTCGACGCCTGGAAATGGGTCGATGCCGACGATCTGCCCGGCCTGATCGTGCCCTTCAAGCGCCCGGTCTACGAGTCAGTGCTGTCGGAGTTCGCCCCGGTGATCGCGGCTCTGCGGCGGGGCTGACCCCGCCGAGTCCGGCCTGTTCAGGCGACCTTGGCCAGCCGCTTGGCGCGGCTTTCGATCAGCCACCAGGCGCCGCGGGCCGCGACGCTGTAGAAGCGGGTGTGCGGCTTCAGCCCGCAGGCCTTGAAGACCATCGCCACCGCGCGGTCGACGTGCTTGGGCCGGTAGCGGCCGTAGGCGCGACGCATGTAGGCCTGATTGTAGGTCTTGTGCGCGTAGGGCTCGCCTTCCGGCGCGTTGGCCGCGTAGTAGGCGTAGGCCAGCTCGTCGTCCTCCGACTCGCCGATGCGCGACAGCGCCACCTTGAGCCGCTGGAACTTGTTGAGCTGCTCCAGCTCCAGATACTTCTTCGTGTAGGTGTAGAAGAGCTTGAAGTGGCGCAACTCGTCGGCGGCGATGTTCTTGCAGATCAGCTTGAGGACCGGTTCGTCCGTCGAGTCGCCGATGGCCGCGTAGTAGCTGCTGGTGCCGGTCTCGACCATGCAGCGGGCGATCATCTCGCCGGTGCGCGAGCCGCGGACCGAGGCGTCGAGGTCGATCGGCACCTTGTAGCCGGCGCGGAAGCGCTCGACGGCCCGGTCGAAGTTGAAGGTCGGATCGACCAGCTCCGCCCATTTGCCGAGCGCGCGGCCATGCTGGACCTCTTCGACCGCCCAGCCGTGCGCGACCTCCTGGAACTCGGGATCGTCGTGGAAGACGTTGCAGAGATAGGCCGTGTAGTCGTCGGCGTTGAACTCCACCAGGGCCGCCGCCTTGATGAGCGGGACGAGATCGGGATCGACCTTGCCGTGGTCCAATTGATCCCAGGGAAGCTCTTCGTATTTCCAGTGCAACGCCACACTCCACTCCCGCTGCTGGCCGCCGTTCCGGGCCGGTTGTTCCACGCTCTGACGGAGAACAGGACCATAAAAACAAAAACGCCTCGACGGACGGGCCGGGAGGCGTTCGATCCCTTGCGGGATACTATGTATGGCTGCGAAGGCGCAATGCAACGGAAACGGCCCAGCCGGCGTTCGCCGCCGCCGGGCCGTGCCCGCTGTCAGTGCGTGGTCGCGCCGGTCGCGTCGAGCTTGGCGCGGGCGATGGCGATCTTCGCCTCCACGCGGGCCTTCTCGTCATCGGACTTGGCGTCTTCCAGATCCTCGCCCAGGTCGCGGATCTGCTGCTCGACCTTGGCGCGGTCGATCTCGGCAACCGCGATGGCCTCCTCGGCCAGGACGGTGCAGCGGGTCTCGGTCACCTCGGCGAAGCCGCCGGCGACGAACACCCGGTCGACCACGCGATCGGCCTCGTAGACGTCGATCACGCCCGGACGGACGGTCGAAATCATCGGCGAGTGGCCGGCGAGGACGCCGAAGTCACCTTCCGAACCCGGCACCACGACCATGTCGACGGGCTGCGAGGTCAGCAGCTTCTCCGGAGAGACCAGCTCGAATTCGACTTTATCGGCCATGGGTTTCCTGGTGCCTCTTCATAAGAACCCCCTCCCCCGCGCGGGCGGAGGAGAGGGTTAGCCTCGTTACCGAACGTCAGCCGACCCTGATCAGGCGGCTTCGGCGGCCAGCTTCTTCGCCTTGGCGATGGCTTCGTCGATGGTGCCGACCATGTAGAAGGCCGCTTCCGGCAGGTGGTCGTAGTCGCCGTTCACGATGCCCTTGAAGCCCTTGATGGTGTCTTCCAGGCTGACGAGCACGCCCGGGGTGCCGGTGAACACCTCGGCGACGTGGAACGGCTGCGACAGGAAGCGCTGGATCTTGCGGGCGCGGGCCACGACCAGCTTGTCCTCTTCCGACAGCTCGTCCATGCCCAGGATCGCGATGATGTCCTGCAGCGACTTGTAGGTCTGCAGAACGCGCTGCACCGAACGGGCGACGGTGTAGTGCTCCTCACCGACGACGCGCGGGTCCAGGATGCGGCTGGTCGAGTCCAGCGGGTCCACCGCCGGGAAGATCGCCATTTCAGCGATCGAACGCGACAGCACCGTGGTGGCGTCCAGGTGGGCGAAGGAGGTGGCCGGGGCCGGGTCGGTCAGATCGTCGGCGGGCACGTAAATGGCCTGCACCGAGGTGATCGACCCCTTCTTCGTGGAGGTGATGCGCTCCTGCAGGGCGCCCATGTCGGTGGCCAGCGTCGGCTGGTAACCCACCGCCGACGGGATGCGGCCCAGCAGAGCCGACACTTCCGAACCGGCCTGCGTGAAGCGGAAGATGTTGTCCACGAAGAACAGCACGTCCTGGCCTTCCTCGTCGCGGAAGTACTCCGCGAGGGTCAGACCGGACAGGGCGACGCGGGCGCGCGCGCCCGGCGGCTCGTTCATCTGGCCGTACACCAGGGCCACCTTGGAGCCCGGGCCGTCGAGCTTGATGACGCCCGACTCGATCATCTCGTGGTAGAGGTCGTTGCCCTCACGGGTGCGCTCGCCCACGCCCGCGAACACGGACACGCCGCCGTGCGCCTTCGCGACGTTGTTGATCAGCTCCATGATGGTCACGGTCTTGCCCACGCCGGCGCCGCCGAACAGGCCGATCTTGCCGCCCTTGGCGTAGGGAGCCAGCAGGTCGATGACCTTGATGCCGGTGATCAGCACTTCGGCGTCCGTCGACTGCTCGACGAAGTCCGGGGCCGCACGGTGGATCGGCAGGGTGCGCTCGGCGCCGACGTCGCCGCGCTCGTCGATCGGCTCACCGATCACGTTGATGATGCGGCCGAGGGTGGCCGGGCCGACCGGCACGGCGATCGGGGCGCCGGTGTCCGTCACTTCGGCGCCGCGGACCAGGCCGTCGGTGCTGTCCATGGCGATGGCGCGGACGGTGCTCTCGCCGAGGTGCTGGGCAACCTCGAGCACGAGGACCTTGCCGTCGTTCTGGGTGTGCAGAGCGTTCAGAATGGCCGGCAGCTCGCCGTCGAACTGGACGTCGACAACGGCGCCCGTGACCTGCGTGATCTTGCCGACGGCGTTCGTCGCCTGGGTGGTGGTGGCCATGGAGTAAAGCTCCCTCGGAACTCGATAATTGTCGGATGTGCCGTCGTATCGACCGCGAACGCTGCGCCGTTAAACCGCCTCGGCGCCGGAGATGATCTCGATCAGCTCCTTGGTGATGTAGGCCTGGCGCGTGCGGTTGTAGGTGATCGTCAGCTTGTTGATCATGTCGCCGGCGTTGCGCGTCGCGTTGTCCATCGCGGTCATGCGGGCGCCCTGTTCGGACGCGGCGCTTTCCAGGAGGGCGCGATAAACCTGGATCGACAGGTTGCGCGGCAGCAGCTCGGCGAGGATCTGCTCCTCGTCGGGCTCGAACTCGTAGATCGCCTTGACCTCGGCGCCCGCGGCCTCCTCGTCCGCCTGCGCCTCGACGGCGAAGGGAACGAGCTGCTGGACGGTCACGATCTGGGAGATCGCCGACTTGAACTTGTTGAAGATCACCGAGCAGACGTCGAACTCGCCCGCGTCGTACATCGCCAGAACCTTCTGCGCGACGACATCGGCGTCGGCGAAGGACAGCTTGCGGCGGCCCACATCCTCGTAGGTCTCGACGATCAGCGAGCCGAACTCGCGGCGCAGCTGGTCGCGGGCCTTGCGGCCGACGGTGAGCAGCTTGACCGTCTTGCCTTCCGACTGGAGGCGCTGGATCTGGCGGCGGGACTCACGGACGATGGCGCCGTTGAAGGCGCCGCACAGGCCACGGTCGGAGCTGATGATGACGAGGAGATGCACCTGATCGGAACCGGTGCCGGTCATCAGCTTCGGGCCGTTGCCCGAGTCCTGCACGTTGGCCGCGAGAGAGGCCAGCATGCGGCCCATGCGCTCGGCGTAGGGACGACCGGCTTCCGCCTGCTCCTGCGCACGGCGGAGCTTGGAGGCGGCGACCATCTTCATCGCCGAGGTGATCTTCCGCGTCGATTGGACGCTGGCGATCCGGTTCTTTAGGTCCTTGAGGTTAGGCATGCCGGCCCTTCATTCCGCTCGGGGTCGTTCGGGTTGACGGACGGGGCGCAGGGACTGCGCCCCCGCCGTCGATCAGACGAACACCTTGGAGAAGTTGTCGAGGAAGGCCTTCAGGCGCTCCTCGGTCGCAGAGGTGATCTGCTTCTCGTTGCGGATCGTCGCCAGGATGTCGGCCCCCTTGGACCGGACCTCGGCGAGGAACTTCTGCTCGAAGCGGTTGACGTCCTCGACCTTGATCTTGTCGAGGTAGCCCTTCACGCCCGAGAAGATCGACACGACCTGCTCTTCGACCGGCAGCGGCTGGAACTGCGGCTGCTTCAGCAGCTCGGTCAGACGGGCGCCGCGGGCCAGCAGGCGCTGGGTGGCGGCGTCGAGGTCCGAGGCGAACTGCGCGAAGGCGGCCATCTCGCGGTACTGGGCCAGCTCCATCTTGATGGTGCCCGCGACCTGCTTCATCGCCTTGATCTGGGCGGCGGAGCCGACGCGCGACACCGACAGGCCGACGTTGATGGCCGGACGGATGCCCTTATAGAACAGGCCCGTCTCGAGGAAGATCTGGCCGTCGGTGATCGAGATCACGTTCGTCGGGATGTAGGCCGACACGTCGCCGGCCTGCGTCTCGATGACCGGCAGGGCGGTCAGCGAGCCGTTGCCGTGGGCGTCGCCCATCTTGGCGGCGCGCTCGAGCAGGCGGCTGTGGAGGTAGAACACGTCGCCCGGGTAGGCTTCGCGGCCCGGCGGACGGCGGAGCAGCAGCGACATCTGACGGTAGGCGACGGCCTGCTTGGACAGGTCATCGTACACGATCAGGGCGTGCATGCCGTTGTCGCGGAAGTACTCGCCCATCGTGCAGCCGGTGTACGGCGCCAGGAACTGCAGCGGGGCCGGCTCCGACGCGGTGGCCGCGACGACGATGGAGTATTCCAGGGCGCCGGCGTCTTCCAGCGTCTTGACGATCTGGGCGACGGTCGAGCGCTTCTGACCGACGGCGACGTAGATGCAGTAGAGCTTCTTGCTCTCGTCGTCGCCCTGGTTGATCGGCTTCTGGTTCAGGAAGGTGTCGATGACGACGGCGGTCTTGCCGGTCTGGCGGTCACCGATGATCAGCTCGCGCTGGCCGCGGCCGATCGGAACCAGGCTGTCGACGGCCTTCAGGCCGGTCTGCATCGGCTCGTGCACCGACTTGCGCGGGATGATGCCGGGGGCCTTGACCTCGACGCGGGTGCGGGTGACGTCCACCAGCGGGCCCTTGCCGTCGATCGGGTTGCCCAGGCCGTCCACGACGCGGCCCAGCAGACCCTTGCCGACCGGCACGTCCACGATGGTGCCCGTGCGCTTGACGGTGTCGCCTTCCTTGATCTCGCTGTCGGTGCCGAAGATCACGACGCCGACGTTGTCGGTCTCGAGGTTCAGCGCCATGCCCTTGATGCCACCGGGGAACTCGACCATCTCGCCGGCGCGCACGTTGTCCAGGCCGTGCACGCGGGCGACACCGTCACCCACGGAGAGGACCTGACCGACCTCGGCGACGTCCGCCTCGGTCCCGAAATTCGCGATCTGCTGCTTGAGGATCGCAGAGATTTCTGCGGCGCGGATATCCATCAGACTGATCCCCCTGAGGCCTTCATGGCGAGTTGCAATTTGTTCAGCTTCGTGCGCACCGAGGTGTCGACCATGCGCGAGCCGAACTTAACGATCATGCCCCCGATCAGCGCGGGATCGACCGAGGTGTTGACCAACACCTTGGAGCCGATCGACGCCTTCAGCGTGTCGGTGACCGCGGCCAGCTGAGCGTCGCTCAGCGGCTGGGCGGAGGTGACCTGGGCGGTCACTTCGCCGCGACGGCGGGCCAGTTCGGCGAGATAGCCTTCGATCATGCCTTCCAGCGCGAACAGGCGGCGGTTCTTGGCCACCAGCCCGATGAAGCGCTTGGTCAGATCGGACACTTCGGCGCGGTCCAGAACCGCGGCCATCGCCCGGCCTTGGTCGGCGCGGCTGATCACGGGACTGCGGACGAGGCGGCGAAGGTCGGCGCTCTCAGCCAGGATTTGCTTCAGCGCAACCAGATCGCTCGCGACCTGATCCAACGCTTTGTTCTCGTCCGCAAGCTCGAACAGCGCGATGGAGTAGCGCGTAGCGAGTTCGGAAACGCCTGTACCTTCGATTGCCACCTGATCCCTCGAATTGAGTTCGGTAGACGGTGAATTTTCAGGGCCTTAAATAGGGCAAAACCCACATCGCGGCGGCCCAGCCCGCGAAAGCGAGCGGTCCAATATCACAGGATTAGGCCCTGCGCAACGGGGTCTGGACAATTTGCACGCGGCTTGCGTGCGGCGTTTTGCGCCCCTGCGGCGTGAGGTCCGTTCTTGGCGGCGGGCGCTGGAAATGGGCATACCACTTCACAACCGCAACGGATCACCTCGGCGCCCGCAGGCCCTGCCCCCTTCGCGGTCCGTTTTTCCGGGTCCCGTTCCGCGACGGTCCAGGGACCAGACTGTGACCTAACGCGCCACTTAACACCCGTTTAACCATTCACGCGCACGGTCGCCCCATAGCCCGTCTGACAGGACAAACCCAGGCCAATCATGACCGTCGTCGCTTTTTCCTGCGCCCGCTTCACGCCCGCCGACCTCAACGACTTCGAGGCGGTGGCCGAGCCGAAGCTGCGCCTTGGCCATTGGGCCGGGGTCATCCGCGAAACGGGCCGGGAGCATGACCGGCTCCTCGTTCTCTTGCCCGGCGTGGACCGTCCCGTCTTCCGGTTCGAGCGCGACGGGCGCGGGCGCTACAGCCTGTCCTTCAACGACCGCTCCGGCTGGTACGGCATCGGATCGGGAGGCAGCGCCGCCGAATGCCTGTCGATCTGGCGCCCGCGCCCGCGGACCGACCGCTCCGTCTCGGTGCTC
Source organism: Azospirillum sp. UFLA03-27 (assembly GCF_059803775.1). NCBI lineage: Bacteria > Pseudomonadati > Pseudomonadota > Alphaproteobacteria > Rhodospirillales > Azospirillaceae > Azospirillum > Azospirillum sp. UFLA03-27. The sequence goes on from NZ_JAUQTX010000061.1 coordinate 7,970, forward strand.
TGAGCGCCTTTTTCACCCTTCGGAAAAGTCCGAGTCGACCGCCCGACGACCTGCCGGATCGCCCACCGACGAACCCGGTCAGCGGTAGACGCCGACCGACAGCAGATAGGGCTCGCCGCCCAGAATGATGCGGCGCACGATCATCGTCTTCGGCGCGATCTGGCCGGACAGTGGATCCGTCCATTTGTAGCTGACGGCGCCCGAGTCCCGCTCCGCCACGATGTCCAGCGCCTCCTGGATGAAGGGCTTGCCGTCGACGTCCTTCAGGTCCTTGAGGTTCACGCCGTTCAGCGACGGCGTCCATCCGTGGGCCACCATCACGCCGTCGCGGTCGATCAGCATCGGGTAGAGGTCGCGGTCGATCAGCGCGCCGTCGCGCTGGGCGAAAGCCTCCGGCGCGCCCTCCGCGCCGTGCTGGCGCAGATAGCCGCTGGTCTTGTCGAGCAGCGCCTTGGCATCCGATTCCGTCCCCCGGGTCTGGGCGGGCACGCCCGCCGCCAGCGCGATGATGGCCAGCAGGGCGAGAACTGGAAGAACCGTCAGCAAGGTATGGACGTGGAAACGATCGCGCAGCCTGGACATGAGATCGCTCAGCGAAAGATGACTTCCATACTCTGGTAATACCATGACCCGCTGGCCGCAACGGACCAAACGTCACAGGTGCCCTGCGGAGCGCGCAGGGACAATCCGTCGCAGCCCCCCTTTACAGGAACCCGACATTTCTTAGCGGAAGCTGCGCCATTACAGGAAGCTGTAGGGGTCCACATCCACCTGCACGCGCACGTTGGGCGGAATGTCCACCTGCTCCAGCCACTGGGCGATCAGGGGTTGCACCTGAACGGTGCGCGGCGCCTTCAGCAACAGACGCCGCCGGTGACGCCCGCGCAGCAGGGCCAGCGGCGCCGGGGCCGGACCCAGCACGGCAACGGTGTCGCTGCGCGGCGCCGCGCGGCCCAGGGCGATGGACAGCTTCTCCACCGCCGCCGCGTCCTCCCCCGACACGATCAGGGCGGCCAGCCGTCCGAAGGGCGGCATCCCGGCCTCCAGCCGCATCTCCGCCTCCAGCTGGTAGAAGCCGTCGCGGTCCCCAGCGGCCAGCGCCTGCATCACCGGATGTTCCGGCATATAAGTCTGCAGCATGACCCGTCCCGGCCGCTCGCCGCGCCCGGCGCGCCCGGCCACCTGATGGAGGAGCTGGTAGGTCCGCTCCCCCGCCCGCAAATCGCCGCCGGCCAGCCCGAGGTCCGCGTCCACCACCCCGACCAGGGTCAGCATGGGGAAATGGTGGCCCTTCGCCATCACCTGGGTGCCGATCAGGATGTCCAGCTCGTGGTCGGCGATGCGGCGGACCATCTCCTGGATGGCGCGGGGGCCGAACAGCGTGTCCGACGCCATGATGGCGGCGCGGGCGTCGGGGAACAGCTCCGCCACCTCCTCGGCGATGCGCTCCACGCCCGGACCGCAGGCGGCCAGGGTCCCTTCCTCGCCGCATTCCGGGCAGGTCGGGGAGAGCGGCTGCGACAGGCCGCAATGGTGGCACTGGAGCTTGCGGGCCAGCCGGTGCTCGACCAGCCACGCCGTGCAGTTGGGGCATTGCAGCCGGTGCCCGCAGGCCCGGCACAGCGTCAGCGGGGCGTAGCCGCGGCGGTTGAGGAACAGCATCACCTGCTCCTTCTCCGCCAGCGTCTGCTCGATGGCCTTCTTCAGCGACGGGGCCAGCCAGTGGCGGGCCGGCGGCCGGTCCTTGCGCAGGTCCACCAGCTCGACGTCGGGCAGCACCGCACCGCCGTGGCGACCCGGCAGCTCGATGCGGGCGTAGCGGTTGCTGTCGGCGTTGACCTTGGTCTCCAGCGATGGCGTGGCGGAGACCAGCACGGTGGGGATGCCGCCGAGATGCGCCCGCGCGACGGCCATGTCGCGGGCGTGGTAGATCGACCCCTCCTCCTGCTTGTAGGCGGAGTCGTGCTCCTCGTCGATGATGATGACACCGAGGTTCTTGTAGGGCAGGAACAGGGCGGAACGGGCTCCGACGACCACCGGAACCTCGCCGTTCGCCACCGCCCTCCAGGTGTCGCGGCGCTGTGCCCCGGTCAGCTCGGAATGCCACTCCGCCGGCGGCGCGCCGAAGCGGCGGGCGAAGCGCTCCAGCCACTGCGCCGACAGGGCGATTTCCGGAAGCAGGACCAGCGCCTGCTTGCCGGCCTTCAGGGCGGCGGCGATGGCTTCGTAATAGACCTCCGTCTTGCCGGAACCGGTCACCCCGTCGAGCAGCACGGTGGAATAGACGCCGGACTCCACGCGGGCGCGCAGGTCCGCCGCCGCAGCCTCCTGGTCGGCGGACAGGGTGGGGCCGGGACGGTGGCAGTCGGGCCGCCCGAGCTTGGTCGGCTGGAGCAGCACCGGCTCCAGCAGCCCGGCCTCGGCCAGCCCGCGCACCACGGTGACGCCGCAGCCGGCCTCCTCCGCCAACTCCGCCGGGGTGCGCGGCGGGCCGTCGTCCAGCAGGGCGAGAACGCGCCGCCGCGGGTCGGTCATCTTGAAGCCGGGCGGCGGTTCGGCATCGGGCTTGCGCAGGTAGGCGAGCATGGCCTTCGCCGGCTCCAGCGCCGACGGCACGCTGATCGCCATGCGCAGCACGTGGCCCGGCGGCGTCATGGTGTAGGCGGCGACCCACTCCACGAACTTGCGCTCGACCTCGGGCATCGGCGGCACGTCGAAGCGGCGGACCACCGGCTTCAGCCGGGCGGCCTCCACGACTCCGGCACCGTCGCCCCACACCACCCCCAGCACGCGGCGCGGCCCCAGCGGAACCTCCACGTAATCGCCGGGGACGAGGGTCATTCCGGCGGGCACGCGGTAATCGTAGGCCTCGCGCAGCGGCAGCGGCAGCAGCACGCGGACGCGCGGGTCCGCATCCGGCGGCACCGTGCCCGGCAGAAGAGCCTGCGCTGAATCTCCGGAACCGGCCCCGGATCTGGCGGAATTTTCACGCATCGGCTAGAGTGCCCCCTGGCCGCGACGCCGGGCAGCGAATCCCGGGAAACAGGGCACGGTCTTCCTCAGCAAGTATGGATTCCAGGTCATGAAGTTCTTCGTTGACACCGCCGACATCGCCGAGATCCGCGATCTGGCCGACACCGGCCTGCTGGACGGTGTTACCACCAACCCCTCCCTCGTCGCCAAGACCGGTCGCAGCTTCCTCGACCTCGTGGCCGAAATTTGTGATGTGGTGAGCGGCCCGGTCAGCGCCGAGGTGGCGTCCACCGACTTCGAGACCATGCTGGCGGAAGGAAAGAAGCTTGCCAAGATCGCCGACAACGTCGCGGTCAAGGTTCCGCTCACCCAGGCCGGCCTGAAGACGTGCAAGGCGCTGTCCTCCGAAGGGACGATGGTCAACGTCACGCTGTGCTTCTCCCCGGCGCAGGCCATCCTGGCCGCCAAGGCCGGCGCCAGCTTCGTGTCGCCCTTCGTCGGCCGCCTGGACGACATCGGGCAGGACGGCATGGGCCTGATCGCCGACATCGTGGAGATTTACAGCAATTACGATTACTTCAAGACCGAAGTGCTGGTCGCCTCGATCCGCAACCCGATCCACATCGTCGACTCCGCCCGCCTGGGCGCCCACGTCGTCACCGCCCCGCCGTCGGTGCTGAAGCAGCTCTTCAACCATCCGCTGACCGACAAGGGCCTCGCCCAGTTCGTCGCCGATTGGCAGAAGACCGGCCAGTCCATCCTCTGAGGACGGCAGCATGGGCCGGGAGCCGGGACACACCCCCCACAGGAAGGACGCGCCGACCGCCGAGGAGGTGCACGCCTACCTGCGGGACCATCCCGACTTCCTGGTCCATCACGGCGATCTGGTCCACCACCTGACCCCGCCGTTGCAGGACCGCGGGCGCGGGGTGGTGGACCTGCAGGCCTACATGGTCGAGCGTCTGCGCGGCGAGGTCCGCCTGCTGAAGGACCAGCAGCGCGAGCTGATCGGCACCTCGCGCGCCAACATGAACAGCCAGAACCGCATCCACGCGGCGGTGCTGTTCCTCCTCGACGCCCAGAGCTTCGAGCAGCTCATCCAGACCATCACCACCGATCTGGCGGTGCTGCTCGACCTGGACGTCGCCTGCCTGATCGTCGAATCGAACGGCCAGGACACCCCACATGTCCAGACCTCCGGCGTGCGGGTGGTCGAGCCGGGGACCGTCGACCGCTGGCTGGGCAAGGCCGACGTGGCGCTGAACGCCGACATCCAGGGCGACCCGGAGTTGTACGGTCCCGGCGCCGGGCTGGTGCGGTCGGAGGTTCTGATCCGCCTCCAGGTGTCCAGCGAGACGCCGGACGGCATGCTGGCCTTTGGCAGCCGAGAGCCCGACAGCTTCCACAGCGGCCAGGGCACCGAGCTGATCGGCTTCCTCGCCCGCGTGGTCGAGCGGGTGATCCGCGGCTGGCTCGAACTGCCGGCCTGACCCCACGGAACGCATGACCGGAAAACAGAACCCCGTTCTCGGCTTCGCCGCCCAGCCCGATGTGCAGGACGTGCTGGTGCACTGGCGCCGCTGGATGGAGAGCGAGCGCAACGTCTCGCCCCACACGCTGACCGCCTACATCGGCGACGTTGCGACCTTCCTGGAGTTCATCACCGGCTATCAGGCCAAGCCACCGTCGATGAACGACCTCGCCGCGCTGACCGTCACCGATTTCCGCTCCTGGCTGTCCCACCTCGCCATGAAGGGGATCGGCTCCAACAGTCGGTCGCGCGCCCTGTCGTCGGTGCGCAACCTCTTCCGCTGGATGGACCGCGACGGACGCCTGCACAACCCGGCGATCAACACCTTCTCCGGCCCGCGCATCAAGCGTCCGGCGCCGAAGCCGCTGACCGTGCTGGACGCCGACCGGCTGCTGGAGGAGTCGGAGAAGGAGCCGGACGAGCCCTGGGTCGGCAAGCGCGACCGGGCGCTGTTCACCCTGCTCTACGGCTGTGGCCTGCGCATCTCGGAGGCGCTGAACCTGACGCGCCGCGAGGCGCCGCTGGGCGAGACGCTGCGCGTCACCGGCAAGGGCAACAAGGAACGGATCGTCCCGGTGCTGCCGGTGGTGACGGAGGCGGTGCGCGCCTACATGGACGCCTGCCCCTACCGCCAAGGGCCGGACGCGCCGCTGTTCGTCGGGGTGCGCGGCGGGCAGCTCGCCCCGGCCATCGCGCAACGGCGGATGCGCGACCTGCGCCGCCTGATGGGGTTGCCGGAGACCGCGACGCCGCACGCGTTGCGGCACAGCTTCGCCACGCATCTGCTGGCGGACGGCGGCGATCTGCGGGCGATCCAGGATCTGCTGGGCCACGCCTCGCTGTCGACGACGCAGCGCTACACGGACGTGGAGAGCGAGCAGCTGATGCAGGTGTACCGCTCGGCGCACCCGCGGGCGAAGAAGACGCCATAGGGTCGGAGTCCCCTCTCCCCTCTGGGGAGAGGGTCAGGGTGAGGGGGTTGCGCGTGGCGGTGCGTCCGGCAAAAGCGCACCCCCCTCACCGCCCGCTTCGCGGGCACCCTCTCCCCAGAAGGGAGAGGGTTATGAGAGAAACGCGCCTTAGATGTGCAGGGCGCGGCCGTCCACGGCGAGGGCGGCTTCCTTGGTCACTTCCGACAGGGTCGGGTGGGCGTGGCAGGTGCGGGCGATGTCCTCGGCGGACGCGCTGAACTCCATCGCCACGGCCAACTCGGCCACCATCTCCGACACGTTCGGGCCGACCATGTGGACGCCCAGCACCTTGTCGGTGCGCGCGTCGGCCAGGATCTTCACGAAGCCGTCGGTCGTGCCGCTGGCGCGGGCGCGGCCGTTGGCGGTGAAGGGGAACTTGCCCGCTTTGTAGGCGACGCCGGCGGCCTTCAGCTCCTCCTCGGTCTTGCCGACCGCGGCCACTTCCGGCCACGTGTAGACGACGCCGGGAACGAGGTCGTGGTTGACGTGGCCCGCCTGACCGGCCAGCAGCTCGGCGAGCGCGACGCCCTCCTCCTCGGCCTTGTGGGCCAGCATCGGGCCTTCGACCACGTCGCCGATGGCGTAGATGCCCGGCACGTTGGTCTCGAAATGCTTGCCGATCTTCACGCGGCCGCGGTTGTCCATCTCCACGCCGACGGCGTCGAGGCCCAGCCCGTTGGTGTAGGCCCGGCGCCCGATGGCGACCAGCACGACGTCGGCCTCGACCTCCTCGGCGGTGCCGCCGGCGGCGGGCTCGACCGACAGGGTGACGCCGGTGTTGGTGACCTTGGCGCCGGTGACCTTGGAGCCGAGCTTGAAGGTCATGCCCTGCTTGCCGAGGATGCGCTGCATCTGCTTGGACACCTCGCCGTCCATGGTCGGCAGGATGCGGTCGAGGAACTCGACCACGGTGACCTGCGCGCCGAGGCGGCCCCAGACCGAGCCCAGTTCAAGACCGATCACGCCGCCGCCGATGACGACGAGTCGCTTCGGCACCTCCGGCAGCTCCAGGGCGCCGGTGGAGGAGACGATCTTCTGCTCGTCGATCTCGATGCCCGGCAGCGGGGTGACTTCCGAGCCGGTGGCGATCACGATGGCCTTGGACGCCGTGATGGTGCCGACACCTTCGACCTCGACGGTGTTCGGGGCGGTGATGCGGCCGGCACCCTTCAGCCAGGCGATCTTGTTCTTCTTGAACAGGAACTCGATGCCGCCGGTGTTCTCTTTGACGACCTTGTCCTTGTGGGACAGCATGCCCGGCAGGTCCAGCTCGACGCCGCCGACCTTGATGCCGAACTTGGCGAGGCCGTGCTTGGCCTCCTCGTACTTCTCCGACGCGGCGAGCAGCGCCTTGGACGGGATGCAGCCGACGTTCAGGCAGGTGCCGCCCAGCGCGCTGCGCTTCTCGACGCAGGCAACCTTGAAACCGAGCTGCGCCGCACGGATCGCGCAGACATACCCGCCGGGACCGCCGCCGACCACGACGACGTCGAAAGTGCTTTCAGCCATTGGGGGCTTTCCTTCCGCCATTTTTGTGTTTGCCAAAAGCCGTCCCGTCCAGCGGGGAGGGCCGCGCGCCGATTTATGCCGCCGCTCACGCCAACTGGCAACGGGACAGTTCGTCCGGGGGGAGGGATGCCGGGTTGAAAGACCGGCATGGGACCAGCCGGAACCCATGCCGAGATGAATGGGACCGGGGGCCGCTCCCCGGTCCGGGCCGCATCACACCGAAACGGCGACCAGGAACAGGCGCGGGGCGCCGCCCTGAGCCACGTTCGCCAGGGTGGTGACCTGGTTGTTCACCTGATTGTTGAACACGTCGTACACATAGGCGGTGCGTCCGCCCGCCCAGAACCAGCCGAGCGTCGGGTTGCCCCCTCCGACGTCGGCCTGCTGGAAGATGCCGAAGGTCGCCAGCATGGAGACGTAGTTCAGGCCGGCGTTGCCGAGGCGCAGGGTCTGCTGCTTGATGATGTCGGCCTCGAAGCGGCCCCAGGCGTCATTGATCGGATTGGCGTGGGTCTGGTTGATGCACTTCAGCTCGATGTAGACGTCATCCGCGATCCCGGCGTTGCGGCACAGGTAGAAATCGGCGCGCGCGGCGGCGCGGCGATTGGCCGACACCCCCCAGGCCGGGCCGACCGCGGTGTAGGACAGAAAGGGGTTCCCACCGTTGGTGGAGGGGTAGGGCTGCTCCCGTTCGCAGGTCCAGTTGCCGGGAATGTTCAGAAACCCGTGCGCGATTTCCAGCTGGAGCCAGACCTCCCAGCCGCCGCGGATGTTGGCGTTCTGGGCGAAGACATCGGCCCGTTGAAGATTGATGTTTCCGTTGTTGAACTCGGCTTGGATGGTGTTCAGGAGTTGCTGGCAACGCATGGCGATGTCCCTTGCTGCGACTGGACCCCGGAGCCGCGCTCCAGGCTTCTGCAAGGGGACGGTTTCGCGGGGCCTCGCGTGACCGGAAATCCACGGTCGCCCAGGCTCCCGGTCACTCCGTGAAGAAATCCAGCAGCGCCTGCGCCGTTTCCCCCGGCGCCTCCTCGGGGATGAAGTGGCCGGCGGGCATCACATGGCCCGCGATGGCCGGGGCGTAGCCGCGCCAGATGCCCAGCGGGTCGTCGTAGAGGCGCCCGACCGCGCTGTTGCGTCCCCACAGGAACAGGGCCGGGCATTGCACCTTGCGTCCCGCCGTGCGGTCCTCGCGGTCGTGCTCCAGGTCGATGCTCGCCGCGGCGCGGTAGTCCTCGCACATGGCGTGGACGGTGGCGGGATCGCGGAAGGCGGTGCGGTAGGCCTCCATCGCCTCCGGCTCGAAGATGTCGGCGCTGCTGCCGATGGAGCCGAGCACCTGCCCCAGGTAGAAGTCCGGGTCCGACCCGATCAGCCGCTCCGCCAGATTGTTGGGCTGGATCAGGAAGAACCAGTGGTAATAGGCGGTCGCCATGCGCTGGTCGATGCGGGCGAACACCTCCAGCGTCGGCACCACGTCCAGGAAGGCGACGCGTTCCACCCGGCCGGGATGGTCGAGGACCAGCCGGTGGGCCACCCGCGCGCCGCGGTCGTGCCCGGCCAGCCGGAAGCGGTCGAAGCCCAGCGCGGCCATCACCGCCACCTGATCGCGCGCGTTGGTGCGTTTGCAGTAGGTCTCGTGCGCGGAATCGCCCGGCGGCTTCGACGATTGGCCGTACCCCCGCAGGTCGGTCAGCACCACGGTGAAGCGCTCGGCCAGCCGCGGCGCGACCCGGTTCCACAGGGCGTGACACTGCGGAAAGCCATGAAGCAGAAGGAGCGGCGGCCCCTCGCCCCCGACCAGCGTGTGGATCTCGGCGCCATCGGTGGCGATGCGGTGGCGGGTGAACCCTTCGAACATGCGCGCCCTCCCCCTATCCGTTTGAGTGTGGAGAACTGTCCTTCCGCACGGCGAGGCTTCGGAAACCTTTGGCGGGTTTCTCGCGTTTTTCAGCCGATTGTTTTCGACCTCAAGAGGAAAATGCCATGCGTAGCCTGAAGAAGCTCGTCCTTTTCGCCGCCCTGGGCGCCGCCCTGACCACCAGCCTCGCCGCCTGCAACACCGTCGAAGGCATGGGCCAGGACGTGCAGGCGGGCGGCCGCGCGGTGGAGCGCTCGTCGGACAGCGTCCAGAAGAAGATGTGATCGCGCAACGCGGACGCCCCGGAGCTTCGGCTCCGGGGTATCGGCGCCCCGATTTCCGCATCCCAGCGTTCAGCGCTGCATGCGCTTGATGGTGTTGGTTGTGCTTTGGCCGTCCACGAGGTCGGCCAGCACGACCTTACCGCCGTAGCTCTGCACGAATCCGGCGCCGACCACCGTGGCAACGGTGTAGTCCGCCCCCTTCACCAGCACGTCGGGCCGCAGGGCGCGGATCAGCTCTTCCGGCGTGTCCTCGCCGAAGACCACCACCAGATCGACGCAGGCCAGCGAGGCGAGCACCGTCGCCCGCGCAGTCTCGGTCTGCACCGGGCGCGTCTCGCCCTTCAGCCGCTTCACCGAGGCGTCGCTGTTCAGCCCCACCACCAGCACATCGCAGGCGGCCTTGGCCTGGTTCAGCAACGCGATGTGGCCGGGGTGCAGCAGGTCGAAGCAGCCGTTGGTGAAGCCCACCCGCTTGCCGCGCGCGCGCCAGCGCGCCGCGCGCTCCACGGCCTGTTCCAGCGTGTCGACCTTCTCCTCGCCGCTGCGCCATTCCTGCTCGTGCAGGGCGGACAGCAACTCCGGCGCGCGGACCACCGCGGTGCCGACCTTCCCCACCACGATCCCGGCGGCCAGATTGGCAAGCCGCGCCGCGTCGGTCAGCTCCACCCCCACCGACAGGGCGGAGGTCAGTGTCGCCACCACCGTGTCGCCGGCGCCCGACACGTCGAAGACCTCGCGCGCGTTGGCCGGCAGATGGGTGGCGCCGTCGCGGGTCACCACCGACATGCCGCGCTCGCTGCGCGTGGCGACCACCGCGTCGATGCCGCAGGTCTCCAGCAGGAAGCGGCAGGCGGCCTCGACCTCCGCGTCGCTGTCGGCGGGCATTCCCGTCGCCTGGATCAGCTCCTTGCGGTTGGGCGTGATCACGCTGGCCCCGCGGTAGCGCCCGAAATCGTCGCCCTTGGGATCGACCACCACCGGCAGCCCGGCCTCCCGCGCCGCCTGGATGAGCTGCGAGACCAACCCATCGGTCAGCACGCCCTTGCCATAGTCGGACAGGATCACCGCGCCCACCGTCAGCATGCCGGTGCGGGCGGCGACCATCACCTCCTCCTCCGACCCGATGGCGGCGATGGTTTCGGCGTCGGCGCGCAGAAGCTGTTGGCGCCCGCCGATGAAGCGGGTCTTCACCGTGGTCTGGCGCCCCGGCTCGGCGACCAGCCCACCGCCGTCGCCCGTCTCCCTCGCCACGAGGCGCACCAGTTCCAGCCCCGCCGCGTCCTCGCCCACCACCGACACGAAGCGGCAGCCGGCGCCCAGCGCCATGACGTTGGCGGCCACGTTGCCGGCGCCGCCGAGCATGGCCGTCTCGCGCTCGATCCGCAGCACGGGGATCGGCGCTTCGGGGGACACGCGGTCGACCGACCCGTAGATGAATCGGTCGAGCATGACGTCGCCGACGCACAGCACGCTGGCGTGGGACAGGGAGTCGATGTGACGGGCAAGGTCGCTCATGCCGGTTCTACTACCAATCTTGGGAGTGGCGCGCCAGAGCGGAGCGCTCGTATCCCCTCTCCCGAAGCGGGAGAGGGGATAATAAGGTCCGGCAACTGGCCTGCGGCGGCATCCTGCCCTATCCTCCGGCATCCCCTGCCCCAAGACGTTGCCCCCGGACGCCGCCCATGCCCCTGCCGCCCGTCACGAGAAGCCTGTCGGCCAAGCTGCTGGTGCTGACCGTGCTGTTCGTCCTGCTGGCGGAGGTGCTGATCTACACGCCGTCCATCGCCCGCTACCGCCTGACCTATCTGGAGGAGCGGCTGGCGGCCGCCCATCTCGCCGCCCTGTCGGTGGAGGCGACGCCGGACATGATGGTGGCGATGGAGCTTCAGAACGAGCTGCTGGCCCATGTCGGCGCCCATGCGGTGGAACTGATCCGGCCGGACAGCCGAGTCTACATGCTGTCCCGCTCCATGCCGCCGACGGTGGACGCCGTCTTCGACCTGCGCGGCGCCATGGCGCCGCGGCTGACCGCCGACGCCTTCATGGCGCTGGCCCAGCGGCGGGACCGGGTGATCCGGGTGATCGGGCCATCGCCCAAGGACCCCGCCTTCCAGGTCGACATGGTGATGGACGAGCGGCCGATGATCCAGGCGATGATCGACTTCTCGGGCCGCATCCTGGCGCTGTCGGTGGCGATCTCGCTGATCGCGGCGGTTCTGGTCTTCGTCTCGCTGACCCGGCTGCTGGTGCGGCCGATGCGCCGGCTGACCGAGGGGCTGGTCGCCATCCGTCGCGACCCGGACGGCACACCGCCCTTCCAGCCGAGCGCCCGCACCGACGAGATCGGCGTGGCGGAGCGCGAGCTGGCCGACATGCAGGCCACCATCCGCAGCGCGCTGCGCCAGCGCGAGCGGCTGGCCGCGCTGGGCACCGCGGTCGCCAAGATCAACCACGACCTGCGCGCCATCCTGTCCACCGCCGCCCTGCTGTCGGAGCGGCTGGCCGAGAGCGCCGACCCGGAGGTACGGCGGGTCACGCCGCGGCTGATGGCCTCCATCGACCGGGCGGTGGAGCTGTGCGGCCAGACCATGACCTACACTCGCGACGGCCTGCTGCCCCTGGCGCGGGCCGAGGTGCCGCTGCGCCCGCTGGTCGAGGAGGCCGGGGCCGCGGCGCTGGCCGCCCTGCGCCCGGACGGGGAGCGGGCGGAACTGCGCTGGAACAACCGGGTGCCGGAGGGGCTGACCGTCCGCGCGGACGCCGCCCAGCTCTCCCGCGCGCTGGTCAACCTGGGGCGCAACGCGGCGCAGGCGGGGGCTGGAGCGGTTACGGTGATGGTGGAGACCCGGCCCGGCGGCGGGCTGCTCCTGCTGGTGGCCGACGACGGGCCGGGCCTGCCGCCGCGGGCGCGGGACAACCTGTTCCAGCCCTTCGCCGGCTCGGCAAGGGCGGGTGGCGTCGGGCTGGGCCTCGCCATCGCGCGGGAGGTGCTGCGCGCCCATGGCGGCGACCTGCGGCTGGTGGAGAGCACCGCGGCGGGCACCGTCTTCGCGCTGGAGCTTCCCCTGGGGATCGTCGTGGAGGGTGCCGGCCGGTTGGGCGAAATGCCCACATCGGATTCGCCCATCCCGGATTGATTTCCGGCGCCCGCTCCACCAGAATTCGCGGCACGGTCAACCCGTCGGCATCCCGCCGGGCGCACGCCCCGCGCGGGACCGGCAGCGAAGGAAGGGAACGGGACTTTGGAAGGCACGGGCAAGTGGATCACCGGGGGGATCCTGGGCTTCATGGCGTTCATCGGCCTGCTGGCGGCGTCGCGCGCGGCGGACACGGCGTTCTATTATGGCGGCTGGCTGTTGGCCATCGGCTGCATCGGGACGATCTTCATGATGGTCACAAAGCACTACAACCACATGGACGAGCAGATCGCCCGCCAGCGCGAGCAGGAATAACCCCCAAACCCCTTCAACCGGTGGAGGCCGGGCATGCCGTGGGACCCCGAACAATACGCACGGTTCGAGTCCTGGCGCCGCCGCCCGGCCCACGACCTCGTGGCGGCCCTGCCCTCCCTGACCCCGCGGACGGTGGTTGATCTCGGCTGCGGAGCCGGGCAGCTCGCCCGCCTGCTGGCCGAACGCTGGCCGGAGGCCGAGGTGCTGGGGGTGGACAATTCCCCCGCCATGCTGGAGCGCGCCCAAGGCACGCCGTCCCGCGTGCGCTGGCTCCAGGCCGACCTTGGGGTCTGGCACCCCGACCGACCGGTCGATCTGCTGATCTCCAACGCCGCCCTGCACTGGCTGGACGGGCATGAGCGGCTGTTCCCGGACCTGCTGCGGGCGCTGGCCCCCGGTGGGGTGCTGGCCGTGCAGATGCCCCGAAACTTCGAAGCGCCCTCGCACCGCCTGCTCTACGAGACGGCGGCGGACGGCCCCTGGGCCGAGCGGCTGGCGCCGGTCCTGCGCACCGCCCCGGTGCACGCGCCGGAGGTGTATTACGGCTGGCTCGCCCCGCTCACCCGCCGCCTGGATCTCTGGGAGACGGAGTATCTCCAGGTCCTGGAGGGCGATGACCCGGTGCTGCAATGGACGCGCGGCACGACGCTGCTGCCCGTCCTGGACACGCTGACGGGCGCGGAGCTGGACGCCTTCCTGGCGGCCTACCGCGCCCGGCTGAACGCCGCCTACCCCCGGCGCCCGGATGGCCGCACGCTGTTTCCCTTCAAGCGGCTGTTCCTCGTGGCGCGGGTGTAGACGGACGGCTTCCGGACGTTACGACGCCGGCCTGGGCTGCTTCGCGGCTGTGAGGATGTTCGCCACGCCCACCGCGTTCATGCCGGCGCGGGTGCCGATGGCCGACAGCGACTCGCCGGGCTGCGCCTCGATGTTGGCGGCCTTGAGCGCCTGGATGGCCTTGTCGGGGTCCAAACCGAAGACCGGCGCCACCGTCGCCAGCGGGGCGTTCGCCACCGCCCGCATCATCGCACCGGGGCCGCCGGTGGAGGCCGGAGTCCCGGTCATCGCCGTGAAGACCAGCGATCCGGCGACGCTGACCACGAAGGCCGACAGCGCCACGTTGCGCTTGAAGTACTGGAGGAAGGCCGTCCAGTTGCGCGCCAGATGCCACAGGCCGATGGCCGAGAAGCCGACGCTGAGCCATTCGTGGGAGAAACGCACCAGATTGCCGTTCCAGTGCAGCAGCAGCATGATTCCCGTCACCGTGGAGACGACGAACAGGACGATGGTTACCGGCGTGACGATCTGCCGGGTGATGGTGGAGGAAATGGAGGGCATTGGGAGACGGCTCGCGGGTTGAACGGAATGCGGCCAAAGTGAGGCCGGATTGTAACCGCTTGATGTCCCGCGCCGCCGCCGAACGTAACAGAGTGTAACGGCACCCGGCGCCGCCCGCGCTTGACCGCCCCGCCCCACGGTCCAGATGACTGCGTGATCGTGGTGCAACCATAGGGGCTTCCGGTTCATGGGCACGCAGGAACAGCCGGAAGCATGGCGCGACGAGAGCGAGGAGCGCCTGCGCGCCTTCATCGAAAGCGCGCCGCGCAAGATGTGGATCGCCCGCATCGACTGGACGGTCGAGTTCTTCAACCGTGAGTGGCGCGACTACACCGGACAGGGCGGCGCCGAGGGCATGCTGAATTGGCGGGAGGCCGTCCATCCCGCAGACCGCCCACGTCTGGACGAGGTGCGCCACCGGTCGGTTCCCCTGGGCCAGCCCTACGACGTCCAGGTCCGGCTGCGGCGGCAGAGCGACGGGCTGCACCGCTGGCACATCGGGCGGGTTTCCCCCGTCCACCTGCACGGTCGCCTGATCGCCTGGATCGGCGCCGCGACGGACATCGACAACCGCGTGCGTGCCGAGGCCGCCCTGCGCGAGAGCGAGGCCAACTTCCGCACCATGGCCAACGCCATCCCGCAGCTCGCCTGGATGCGCGATCCCTCCGATTACAGCATCTGGTACAACCAGCGCTGGTTCGACTTCACCGGCACCTCGATGGAGCAGATGCAGAACGACGGCTGGTGGACGGTGATCCATCCCGACCACGCCGACCTGATGCTGGAGGCCGTCACCGCCGCGCGGGCGGAGGGCCGGTCCTGGGAGTACACCGCGCCGCTGCGCCGCCGCGACGGCGTGTACCGCTGGCACCTGTTCCGCGCCGTGCCCATCCGCGACGAGACCGCCGGCACCATCACCCGCTGGTTCGGCACCAGCACCGACATCAACGAGCAGCGCGAGGCGCAGGAGCGCCAGCGGTTGCTGACCCAGGAAGTCAGCCACCGGGTGAAGAACAGTCTGGCGCTGGTGGCGGCGCAGCTCTCGCTCCAGGCCCGCGCGTCGGACAACGACGACGCCCGCAACGTCCTGATGGACGCCTACAGCCGTGTCCTGACCATCGCCGGGGTGCACGACCATCTGTGGCGGCAGTACGACGCGAGCTTCATCGACATGTCCGGCTTCCTGCACGGCCTCTGCCGGAAGCTCCAGGAAACCGCGCCGGGCCATGACCTGAGCTTCACCGGCGACCGGGTGATCGTGCCCACCGATCAGGCCGTCCCCATCGGGCTGGTGGTCAACGAACTGGTCACCAACGCTTTGAAATACGCCTATCCCGGCGACCGCGGAGGGCCGATCCGCGTGACCCTGCGCCGGGACGGCGAGGACGCGATGATCCTGGAGGTGATGGACCAGGGCGTCGGGCTTCCCGCCGGCTTCGACCTGTCCGCGCCGACGAAGAGCCTCGGCATGCGGTTGCTGGTCAACACCGTCCGGCAGATCAACGCCACGGTGGACGCCGAACGCCTCGATCCGGGAACCCGCTTTGCCGTCGCCATTCCGGTCGGACGGTGATCAGAATGAACGAACCACTCCGACGCGCCTCTATTCCTTCTCCCCCCTTGGGGAGAAGGTCAGGATGAGGGGGTGCCGAAGGCACACCAACTGGGCAAAACAAGCACGCTTCTTCGCCCTACCGGACGTATCGCCCCCTCACCCAACCCTCTCCCCAGGAGGGAGAGGGCTTCTTGGCCGGGATTGACGGCGCTCCGTCCGCTCACGCCTTCTCGATGTAGGCCAGCAGCGGTTCCCAGTCGGCGCGGTGCTCGGCGGCGCGCTTGCCGGTCAGGTCGAACAGGCTGAGACCGGAGGCCGCGGCGTCGGCGTAGATCTGGCTGTCGCGCAGGCGGGTCACCACGCTGTGCCCGACCCCGCCGAGAAACTGGTCCAGCCGGTCCGCCGCCTTGGTGCGGGGGCGCAGGCGGTTGCCGACCACCGCCACCGACTTGCGGTTCTTGGCGATCGACTTCAGCTCCTCCAGCTTGCCGAGGAAGCGCTGCGTCGCCTGCTCGTCGAAGGCGCTGGGCAGCACCGGCAGGACGACGACATCGGCCATCCGCACCAGATCCTCGATCTGCTTGGTCTTCAGGGCGGCCGGTGCGTCGATGACGAGGCGCTGGATGCCCTTCGGCGCGTCGGACAGGTCCTTCGCCCAGTCCAGACCCACCAGGGCGGAGGCCGTGGCCGGGCGGCGGGCCAGCCAGCCGAGCGAGGAGCGCTGGCGGTCCACGTCGGCCAGCGCCGTGCTGTGCCCAGCGGCGGCGCTGGCCGCGGCGAGGTGGGTGGCGATCGTGGTCTTGCCGCAACCGCCCTTGATGTTGGCGACGAGGATGGTCCGCATGGGTGGGAAGATTACCCCTCCCGGTCGGGCTTTGACCAGAAGGCTTTCGCGTCGGCGAACTCCTCCCACAGGCCACGCAGCGCCGTCTCGGATTCCGCCACGCCGCGGGCGTGCCAGCCGATGACGATGCCGGCGGCGCGCGGCTCGCCCGGCTCGGGGCGGCTGCCGTCGTCGTGCAGCTCGTGCAGCAGGCGGGTCGCCGTCGCCACGTCGTTCAGATGGCCCAGCGCGTCCTGGAAGGCCGACAGGTCCTGGATGTAGCGGCGGGCCGGCTTGTCGTCGTAGAGGCTGCGGAAGAACTCCGCCGCGTAGCGCAGCTTCTTCAGGGCGATGCGCAGTTCGTGCCGCTCGGTCACCGACAGGCTCGCGAAGCCGTGGCCGGCGCGGCGGGCCTTCTTGGCGCGACGCGACAGCAGATGGTCGGCCAGATCCTCCACCGGGTCGAACAGCCGGGCGGAATGCTCGCTGACCGGCTGGTCGCGCCAGCCCCGCGACTCGACCCAGGCGCCGAACTTCAGCAGGAAGGTGGTGTAGCGCTCCGACCGGATGGCCTCGCGCACCCCTTCGTAGGCGCGGTCGCGGCGGGCGCGCGCCGCCGCGGCGAGCGCGTCGATGTCCTCCTGGAGCGGCTTGCCGTGGCCGTCGGCGCGGTGGAAGGAATCCTTCACCGGCTCCAGCAGTTCGGCCAGGAAGACGTCCCAGTCGCGCGCCGGGCCGAGGCTGCCGCCCAGCCACTTCACCTCGCCCACCAGCCAGGCGTAGGACCCGGCGGGGATGAAATCCTTGAACAGGGCGAGCGCCGAGCGCAGGCGGCGCAGCGCCACGCGCATCTGATGGACGCCCTCCGCGTCCTCGCCGATCAGGGTGACGGCCTCGTTCGCCAGCATGTGGCCGATGCAGGATCGCAGAATGCGGGCCAGCGCGCCTTCCACCGTGGTATCGGCGTCAAGCTCCAGCTTGCCCGCCTTGACCACCTTGTCCACCGACCCGTCGGCAAGCGCATAGCCGCGCTCCGCCTTGGTCCGCGGGTCGAGCCGCAGCGGGGCGGCCTGGGCCAGCTCCAGCGCCAGATCGTAGAGGGCGGCGGCGGAGCCTTCGAGAAGCTCCAGCTCCACCTCCGACACGGGGATGGAGGCGCCGTCGGGGGCGCGGATCTCGCCGCTGTCGAAGGCGACCTCGATGCGGCTGGCGGTTTCGCTTTCGCCCATCGTCACCACGCGCACGGTGCGCTGGATGAGCGTGGTGAAGAGCGGCTGCAGTTCGGCCGCGCTGATCGAGCCCAGCAGGTCCAGCGCCTCCGGCGATTCGATGGCCGACAGGTCGGGGGCCGGTCCGGCGACCGGATGCTCCCACTCCGCCCGGCCAAGCTCGCCGCGCTCCGGCGCGCCCTTGACCGTCTGGAGATGCTGGTTGCCGACCTTGCGCACGCGCAACGTCACCAGACGCCCGGCCAGACGCCGGTCGGCGGTGTCGTAATAGGTGCTTTCCAGGGTCTTGGTGCCGGCTTTTCCCTTGGCGCGGGATGCGACCGCCGGGCAGGACCGGAGCTTCGCCATGTCTTCGGCCCTGACGGCCAGCTTCAGCTCGGTTTCCCGGTTGGACTCCGCTTCGACCACCATTCGTGCCCCGTCGTTTCCGGTGGGTCCCCGTTTTGCACAGGCCCCAGCCCCGGTCAAGTTACAGAACCATGACGCTTTTGTTGCAGTCCCCGCAATCAGGTGTCCGTCTTTTCCAACACCAGGAGCTTGGACATGTAGGCGAGCGACGTCTCGCGCAGGCGCAGCCCGGCAGCGGCGAACAGGGCGGGCAGGTCGTCGCGGGCGTAATGGGCGTAGAAGGGCTCGTGGAAGGACTGCGGAAAACGATCGATCAGCCCGTCCATCATCGGATTGTCGCCATACTGCACGCTGTCCATGAAGACCAGGATGCCGCCGGGCTTCAGCACGCGGCCCATCTCGGCGGCGGCCTGGGCGCGGATCTTCGGCGGCAGTTCGTGGAACAGGTAGATGCAGGTCACGATGTCCTGCGACCCGGTGACCAGCGGGATCGCCTCCGCCGCTGCCTGGACCAGCGCGCTGCTGCGCGCCCAGGGGGCGAGGTTGCGCCGCGCCTCGCGCAGATAGGCCGGGGAGAGGTCGAGCGCGGTCACCGGCAGGCGCGGGTGGTTGTCCTTCACGAAGGTCAGGAAACGCCCCGTCCCGGCGGCCACGTCGAGCAGGCGGCAGTCCACGCTACGGCGCGTTTTCAGATGCTCGAAGATCGGTACCAGGGTTTGACGGCGCATGGCGTCGGCGCCACCACCGAACAGCACCTCCACCTGATGGTCGTAGAGACGGGCGCTCTCCTCCGTCAGATAGCCGCCGGTCTGGTAATGGAAGTTCTGGCGGTAGTAGGCGGGCAACCCCCCGCTGCCGGGCGGCGGATTAGCCCGCACTTCGACCGCCGCGTGGTCGCGGCGGCGGCGCGACACCTCCGGCACGTCGCGGAAGAAGGCCGCGGCGTCGGTCAGCAGCCGGCGCGGGTCGGGCATCAGGTCGTGCGGCAGGCGGTAGTAGCCCGCCTCGATGTTGGCGAGGTCGCGGGCCAGCAGGGCGCGCAACCCCTCCAGAATCGCGCGGGTGCCGGGCACCGGACGCCCGCCGGGCGGGGGTGTTCGCGGCGGTCCGGTGATCCGCCGCCCGATCCGCGCGGCCATCATGTACTGGCCGAGGAACCAAGCGACGCGGGCGGACTGGCTGGCCGCATAAGCCAGCCGGGGAGCCAGCCGCGGGGCCGGCCAGGGAGCCGACCGGGCAGAGGGCTGCGGGGTGATCCTGTTCATGGACATAGAGATGGGATCGGTAGCCCCGCCCGCCCAGAGCCCGGTCCTTTCGCCGCATGGGGCAACCGGTCGCCCACGCGGGCCGTTGCAAAGCGGGCGCCCCTGTGCTGGATTGCCCGGCAAAAGTTCAACCCGTAGGGACAGCAGCCATGACCGAGTTCAACACCATCGACGACCTCGACGTGAACGGCAAGACGGTGCTGGTGCGTGCCGACCTCAACGTCCCGATGCAGGACGGCAAGGTCTCCGACACGACCCGCATCGACCGTCTGGCGCCGACTCTGACCGAGCTGGCGAAGAAGGGTGCGAAGGTCGTGGTTCTGTCGCATTTCGGCCGCCCGAAGAATGGTCCGGACGCCAAGAACTCGCTGCGCAACGTGCTGGACGCGCTGAGCGCCGCCGTCGGCCAGACCGTCGCCTTCGGCGAGGATTGCGTCGGCGACAAGGCCAAGGCCGCCATCGACGGCGTCCAGCCGGGCGCTATCGTGCTGCTGGAGAACACCCGCTTCCACGCGGAAGAGGAAAAGAACGATCCGGCCTTCGCCAAGCAGATCGCCGCTCTCGGCGACCTCTACGTCAACGACGCCTTCTCCGCCGCGCACCGCGCCCACGCCTCGACCGAGGGTGTCGCCCAGTATCTGCCCGCCGCCGCGGGCCGCCTGATGCAGGCCGAGCTTGAGGCGCTGACCAAGGCGCTGGAGAAGCCGGAGCGTCCGGTGGCCGCCGTCGTCGGCGGCGCCAAGATCTCCACCAAGCTGGACCTGCTCGGCAACCTCGTGAAGAAGGTCGACATGCTGGCGCTGGGCGGCGGCATGGCCAACACCTTCCTCTACGCCCAGGGCGTGGATGTCGGCGCCTCGCTCTGCGAGAAGGACATGGCCGATCAGGCCCGTGCCATCATGGAGACCGCCAAGGCCGCCAACTGCGAGCTGCTGCTGCCCAAGGACTTCATCGTCGCCAAGGAGTTCAAGGCCGGTGCGGCCAACCGCGCCGTCCCGGCGGACGGCATCGGCGCCGACGAGATGGCGCTGGACGTCGGCCCCAAGACGGTCGAGTTCCTGGGCCTGAAGCTCCAGGGCGCGAAGACGGTGGTGTGGAACGGCCCACTCGGCGCCTTCGAGATCCAGCCCTTCGACGCCGGCACCAACGCCGTCGCCGGCCTCGTCGCCGAGCGCACGTCGGAAGGCGGCCTGCTGTCGGTGGCTGGCGGCGGCGACACCGTGTCGGCGCTGGCCCATGCCGGTGTGGACGAGAAGTTCACCTACATCTCCGCCGCTGGCGGCGCCTTCCTGGAGTGGCTGGAAGGCAAGGACCTGCCGGGCGTGGCCGCGCTGAAGAAGAAGTAAGGTTTGGGGGAAATGGGTGGGTGGTCGGGACGGGCCCCCACCCTTCCCACGGCCTGTCTCTTATACACATCTGACGCTGCCGACGATTATA